>JAGGVJ010000012.1 GCA_021158055.1 Candidatus Iainarchaeum sp.
GACTGGGCAAAAGCAAGGTTCAGGGACTGGATCAACTCGCTCGGGGACTGGCCCGTGTCAAGGCAAAGGTACTGGGGAATCCCTCTTCCGATCTGGAAATGCAAATCATGCGAAAACATAAAAGTTCTTGGTTCGTCAAAAGAGCTGGGGGTTGAGATAAGCGACCTGCACAGGCCGTTCATTGACGAAGTAGAGCTTGAGTGCAAATGCGGCTCAAAAATGAAAAGGATTCCCGATGTCCTAGACGTGTGGTTTGACTCAGGAGTCGCTTCGTGGGCTTCCCTGGGCTTTCCTGCAAAAACAAAGGAGTTTGAAAGGATGTGGCCCGCAGACCTCAACATCGAAGGAGCGGACCAGTTCCGGGGCTGGTGGAACTCGGAGCTCATCGCAAGCGTGTTGACTTTCGGCAAAAAGCCATTCAAGAACATATTGTTTCACGGGATGGTCCTAGACGTTCACGGGAACAAGTTTTCAAAAAGCAAACAAATAGGGGTTGCACCGGACGAAGTGATTGAAAAATACGGCCGGGACGCAATGAGGCTCTATTTGCTTGCGGCGCCTCCTGAAGCCGACTTTTTCTTTGACTTTGAAGTGCTTGACGAGTCAATGAAAGCGCTCAACATCTTGTTCAACTCAAAAAACTTCATTGAAAGCTACTGCGAAAAAGTAGGCGAGGACCAGGTTGATTCGCTTGAATTCAGGCCTGAAGACACGTGGATAATCAGCAGGGCAAATTCGCTGATCAAGGATTGCACGAAGTTCAATTCAGAGTACGTGGGTTTCAGGTCAGTGAACGCAATAAAGGACTTCTTGGTAAACGACTTTTCAAGGTGGTACATAAAACTCATAAGAGAAAGGACCAGGCCCACTTACGCCGGGAAAGACAAGCTTGCTGCAAGTTACGCTGCAAGGTTCGCCCTTGACGCGGTGGTGCGGCTTCTTGCTCCCATCACCCCTTATTCAAGCGAAGAGCTTTTTGAAAGGAAAAAAGGCGAGGAAAACTCCGTTCACTTGACTGGCTGGATTGCTGCAGACAAATCAGCCATAAACAAGAATCTTGAAGAAAAAATGCAGGCAGTCATGAACCTGACTGAATCGGTTCTGTTCCTGAGGCAGGAAGCATCAATCAGGTTAAGGCACCCTGTCAAAAAAATCACTGTGAGCGGAAAGCAGGTCTTGGTTGACGCAACAAGCGAATTTGAGGACCTGATCAAAAAATCCTGCAACTGCAAGGAAATTAAAGTTTCAAAAGAAGCCAACGTTGAAATAAGCGTAAAGCCGAACTATTCAGTGCTTGGGCCAAAATTTGGAAAAGAAGTCGGTCAGATCGCGCAGTTGATTGCAAAAGCAAACCCCCTTGAAGTAAAAGAACAGCTTGAATCAAAAGGAATCGCCGTATTTGACAGGTTTGAACTTGAACCGGATATGTTGTTGTTGAAAGAAAACGTTCCTGAAGGCAAAACGGGTAAAACCTTTGCTGAAGGAGTGGTTTTCCTTGACACTGAAAGAACACCCGAGCTTGTAGAGGAAAGCATGATTCGCGAATTGATCAGGACAATCCAGATAATGCGAAAAGACAATGACAAAAATCCAACTGAAACAGTTGAAATTTTCCTTGAGCAGACCCCTGTTCTATCCAAATGGAAAAACGAAATAGAGTCGCAGACAAACTCAAAGGTTTCCTGGGGCGCAGGCAAAGCGTCGGCGAAAAAAGAATTCAAGTTTGAAGAGCATAGGCTGACAATCGGAATCTGACCACCGGAAACTGAAAAACAAACTTTATAAGACATGTCATGGAAAAGGACATTTTCAGCAGTCTGCAATAATTAAAGGGACAATCATTTCATCATCGCTTACCCCGCCGTGTTTTCCTTTATGGAATTTGTCTGCTTTCTCATAATTTGCAAGTTTATTCCTTAAAATGTAGTTTTTTTTCATAATCAAAATATAGTCTCCAACCCTGTCTGCCAGTTTTTTGTTTGGTTTTCCCAGCCCATACAGGTTATCCCTGATCAGCTGTTCTCCTTTATAGCACCAGCAATATCCGGAGAGTTCTGTTTTTACGATTTCTTCAAAATCTTTTGCCTTGCCTGGCCTGACAAAGCAGTCTCTGACCCTTGACTCCCCTGCAAGGGGAATCGTCAGGCATTCTTTCAGCCCCTTTATGTCTTCAATCCATATTTCTGTCTCTTCTGAAGCATCTGTAAACCCGTGGTCAGCTGTGATCATCAATCTTGTGCCGGTTCCTTTAATCGATTCTGATAAGTCTTTTATTTTTTTGTCCAGTTCCCAAAATATCTCATTGACTTCCTTGCTGCCTATGCCTTCTTTATGGGCCAGGGAATCTAATTCAGGAAGGTAAACATGAATAAACCTTTTTTTACCGGATTTTCTTTTAATCAGCTTTTCCAATTTTGTAAGAGCGTCGTTGAAGGAGCTTGTGGAGATTACTTCTGTGTCTCCAGACACATATTTTGTAAAGGGTGTGTCAGACAGTTCTTTGTCGATCAAAGTAAAGCATTTGCCTTTGAAACCATCATGAAAAGAGCTTATATCCATAATTTTGTCCATTTCAAATTTTGATTTTGATAAAGATTCCCCTCCAAATAGAGGAACAAAAGGCATAATCGTGGTAATTGCGCCGATTTCTTTAAGGTTCATGTCCCAGCCGGTAAGCGCATGCTGTTGAGGGGGATAACCCACTGAAAAAACAGTATTTGCACAGGCGGTGGTTGATAAAAAAGTTGAAGTCATACTTGATTTAAGATTATCCAGCAAAAAAGAATCTTTTTGTTTTTTCAGATAATTATGCCCCAGCCCGTCTATGACAATCAGGACAATGTTTTTAAATTTTTTCAGCTCACCGGGTCTTAAATAAGAGAGCTCCACATACTTATGTTTTTTTCCAAAACTATCTGCAATAGAACTCATCAGGTTGACGATGCTTTTCCCTTTGTAATCAGGCAATGTAAAATGATACATAACAAGTAAAAAGGAATCGTTCTTTTTATAATGTTTTTACTTTTTTATCCATAATCACCCATAGCACCCCACAAAGTTTTTCAGGCAATAACTGAAAATTGGAATCTAATCACCGGAACCTGAAAAACAAGCTTTATAAGACACTGGGCAAATCTTACTATGTGGCGGATATACTGCTTGTCAACAGCTGGGGGACCTCCCCGAAAGCTTCACATATTGTGACCCTTCATGAAAAAGAAGACCTAGTGAAAACTTTCCCGTTAAGCTTGTTTTACCTCGCGTCTGCCCTGGAAAAAACCGACACCATCAAAATACTTGACCCGAACCTGTACAGGGATTTTTCCGTTCTCAAAAAAGACCTGGCAAGACACGCACGCAAAGCTGACTGCATCGGATTTACAACATTCCAGGACACTATTTCCGCGGATTTTGAACTGATGAACTTGTGCGCCATGCACAACCCCAAGATTTTTATCGGGGGCTGGGGCTCTGAAACCATAAACGATTATCTGAAGTATTCCCCTGCAGTGGTTTCCATGGAAGGGCTTCACGGGGAAGCCCTGTCAACCGTAAAGGAATTGATCCCTGTTTTGGCCGACTCAAAAGTCAGGCGAAAGCCGACCAAAATCTTAAAGGAATTGCCGGATGAGTTTATGGAATTCAAGCACAGCGAAGCAAAAGAAAAAATCAGTGAAATCAAATCGTCTGCAGATGAAAAAAATAAAAAACATGAAAAAAACATGAAAAATGAAAAACTGTTCACTTCCATTTCCGGATTCACTGAACCGGTATTGATCTGCGATTCATATTTTGAAGGCACGGGCGCGTTGTCAAAAATAAAGGGAATATCCTATAAATGCGAAGACAGGATAAAAACGACTGCGCAAAGACTGCCGTCAAAATTAAAGCCATTCAACGCCGACATCAAAAAATTCGGCACAGATTACACAAGCAGAAGCAAAGGAGGGCGGGTTGACCTGCACGTGATACTCTCTGCCGCGGGATGCCCTTACTCGTTCAAAAAAGAAGCGTGCCAATACTGCGGGATCCATTACCAGATATCAAGAAAAAGGAGTGTTTTGGGCAGTGATTTTGAAAGATTCAGAAAGACCGCGAATACCCCTGATTTTAAAAGGGCATTGACTGAAATCAACGCAATGGTCAGGTTTTGCAGAAAGGAAAAATGTGAAATTTCCAGCTTGAGCATCTGCGACGACTCCATGCAGTTCAATGACTTCAAAAAGCTGGCTGAAGAGCTGGACAAATCAGGGTTGAAGGACTTGAAAATCTGGTTCCAGACAAGGCCTGAACTGCTGCACAGGGAGTGGCTGGATTATCTCAATTTAACCCCGAAAAGATTTATCGCTTGCGTGGGCATTGAATTTTCCAACGACAAAGACATCGAAACCACCATGAGAGCCGAAGACATAGGGCTGTACAGAAAAAACAGCGAACAGGCAATAGATTTTTCAGTCAGGAACAATCTGTGCGTCAGATACTACGTGATATTCAAGGCGACTTCAGTCTGGGAAAACATAAAATCCAACATTTTGGGAGCAATAGACCTGGCCAAAAAAGGATTGGTAGTGTACACCACACCTTTTTTATTTTCAAACTTCAGCAAGATCCCTGATGCAAAATCAGACTATTACACTCCGGTGGAATATTTCACAGGACTAAGGATTCCCCAGCAGTGGGGATTTAAGGACTGCGATGAAAAAGAATCAGTTAAGATTTACAGGGGACTGGAAAAAATATACGGCAATGAATCAAATTTCAAGAACATTGAATTCCAGGGAAACGAAATCAAAGCCAATGTCAAAACATTACTGGATGCAGTGAGCTCCAGGATCAAGGAATTAGAAAACCCATAAATTTTTTCATTCTTCTTTTATCCTTCTTTCAATCTTTTTTGAAAAGCCGGATTATCCTCACTGCATCGTCAATGTGCATCGCAAGGTTTTCCGGTTTCACGCGCACCTGAGGGTTGTAGACGATTATTCCCGAGCCGTCGCATTCAACGCACACCGGCGAGGAATGGTTTTCAAAAAAGTGAAGTGTGTCGGGAATGAAAAGCCCTTTGACTGCCTCGATGTCCTTTCCCTTCAGGAAATACTTTTTTGAAAACCCGGGTTTGTTCCAAAGTCAATGTCATTGAAGCCGATCAATCCCGCTGCCTTGTGAAAAAAGTTTTCGCGCTCAAGGGTAAATGACGGGAGCGAACCGTTTATCTTCGAGTAAACGACTGTCTGCTGCCGCGTTGCCACCGAGCCGGCTGACCTGCCGCCGCCTCCCGAGTGTTCGGAGTAAGAGCAGTCAAACAAAGTGAACTTGATTCCGTCTCTGGTCCCTTGACCGCGTTTTTTGCGGTTTTTGAATACCCTCGCGTGAAAAGCCCAAAATTCAAAAAGACCCGCAAAAACCCTTTTTCCGGATTGCCTGAAAAACCAAAACCCAGTTTCCCTGACTCTTCACCTATCTGCCTTGTTCTTTTCCGCTCTCCTTTAACCGCGCGGAATGCAAAAACAAAAAGAATACCCAGCGCCAATGCAAAAATAA
>JAGGVJ010000044.1 GCA_021158055.1 Candidatus Iainarchaeum sp.
CAGCGATACTTTTTAGTATGCCTTTTTAATTACTTTATTTGTGTTTTACTGTGCAGATTCAGTGGATTTTTTGATTGAAAGGGGAAAAATGCAATTAAGGTGTTGTTTTTGAATGCGTTAACTAAATCATTTGTTTTTTTAACTGTTGTTCTTTTTTTGTCCCCTGTTTTTTCAGCGGGAACCTGGTGGGATTCAAACTGGGAATACAGGAAAGCAATTACAGTTACTGATTCTTCCGGTTCTGAGTTGACTGATTTTCAGGTTGCAGTTGAGTTTGATTCTGCTTCTTTGATTTCAGCCGGCAGTATGAACAGTGATTGCAGTGATTTGAGGTTTGCTGACGAGATGGGTTTGAGCCAGTTGAGCTATTGGATTGAGTCTGGGTGCAATACTGTAAGTACAAAGGTTTGGGTCAAGGTGCCAAATATTCCTGCAAACGGTTCAACTGAGATCCATATGTATTACGGCAATCCTTCTGCTGTTTCTGAAAGCCGTGGAAATGATGTTTTTGAGTTTTTTGATGATTTTAATGATGATGTAATTGATGTTTCAAAGTGGCAAAATACAACTGGTTTTTCTGAGTCAGGAGGGTATCTGAACGGCGGAAATACATCTTACAGAATACTTAGTTTGAATTCTTTTACAGGCAACTATGTCTTGGAAACAAAACACTTAACCACGACAGATGCCACCAATGGTTATCAGGCAGGGGGTTGGTATGCGTCGTCTTCGAACGGCTACAATGTTTTGCTTCATGCAACAAGCAGGTGGTATACGCGAAATGATGGTGATTGGCATGGGATGGGGTCGTTTTCCTACCTGGATTCCTGGGTAAAAATCAAAACTGTTGCGGCCGGTTCTAATTCCAAGGCAGGTTTGTATAGATTGTCTGACGGGGCGGAGTCAACAGAAGCGATTGACGACAACAGCGGTTTGGATTTAGAGTATGTCGGGCTAGGTAAAAGAAATGATAATAGCTTTACAGGTCAGGGTTATTCAGCTAAATGGGACTGGATTTTTGTAAGAAAATATTCTTCATCGGACCCCACATCGACGTTGGGTGCGCAGGAGCAAAGCGACAACCCAAGAGTAACAGGCATTTCATTTAACCCTGTTTCATCTGAACCGGGGCAGACTGTGGCTGTAACAGCAACGGCTACTGACCCGCAAGGAATTGAAACAATCGGCACTTACACTTTCACAGTCAAGCGACCGGATTCAAGCGTATTTGCAGGGCCTGTTACTCAGGCCGGTAACCAGTACTCTTTTACGCCAGATGAAATAGGTTACTGGTCGGTTGAAGTGACGGCAGCTGACATTGAAGGCAACAAAAGTTATTATCTTTCCCGAAAACTGCTTGTAAATGTTTGGTGGAACTCAAACTGGAAGTACAGGAAACAAATTGATGTCACTGAAAAGACAGGGTTTGACCTTGCAAACTTTCAGGTTGCAATAGATGCGCAAAACCTTATTTACAATAACGCGGGAATTGTCGGAAGCTGGCATTTTTCAGAAGGAAAAGGAATAAGGGCAAGTGATTCATCGAAAGAGGGCAACAGGGGAAAAATTGTCGGCGCAATCTGGACGACTGGAAAAGCAAACGGAGGGCTTCAGTTCAGCGGCAGTGAAAGCAGTTATGTTGAAGTTGAAAACGATTCAAGTTTGACTCCGGCAAGCGAGTTCAGTGTTGAAGCGTGGGTTGAGGCAACGGACCTTGGCACCCCTCAGGAAACCGATCCTAAATCGTGTCTTGAGATACTTAGGAAAGGTGACTCTGCAGGAGACGGCGTTTATGCCGTTGACCCTGACGGGGTTGGGGGAAACCCTTCTTTTCAGGTTTATTGCGATATGACTACTGACGGCGGGGGCTGGACAGTGGTCGGGCATTACAGGCACCCTGCGTATGAAAATGCTCCTGCAGACCACGACAACAGGGATTATGCTTATTTCATGAAGGCGAGGTCAGATAATTATTTCGGAAAAGAGGATTATCTGGCAGACCCGAACTCAGTCGGCCCGTGGACTGACTGGAGAGTTTTACAGGGCTTTGAATGGCCGGTTGAATTTGCAGTTGTTTTGGATAAAGGCGACAGTTACGCTTCAGGCTGGGAAACATACACCAAAAAAGCGGTTTACCTTGTAAAAAACAGGAACACCATGCCTAATTATGGGACCACGCAAGACCTTACAAGTTCAGACAATGTATTATACAAACTCAACACAGCAGACAACTGGACAGACGTCGGAAGCAGTTCGGCTTCAGGAATATACTACTGGTATCCGAGAAATTCGGGAAATTCTTACCTCACGCTGTTTCATGTAAGCAATTATTATTACATTGACGGAAGAGCCGCAACCAATTACCACTACAACAACTACTACGGTTCAGGAATGCCCGGGGGAAACAATTCATGGCACCACGGTTCACACCTGCTTGTCAGGGAATCCGATTTGACTCCGGCAATCATCAAGAAAAGCGGTTCCTTTGAGTTGTCTGTTGAAAACGGTGAGTTTGTGGGGCGGATAAACAACAGGCCTGTTAGAACTCCTGCTTTGACGGGGTGGAACCACATAGTTATGACCTACAACAAAAACGCACCTTCAAACCAGCAAAAAATTTATGTAAACGGGGAGCTTAAAGCTCAATCGAGTTTGACTGAAGGCATAAATTCAAATACGAGCAAGGTTTTTATCGGCAGGTATCTCAACGGAAAAGTTGACGAAGTGCGTGTTTATGATAGGGAAATGTCCCAGGCAGAAGTTGCTGAAAGGTTCAGTTTGAGCAAGGCGAAATCGGACTACAGCGACGTGAAATTTGTGTGGTTTGACCCGGTTTCAAACACCGACAAGGAACTGTTTCACTGGTTTGAAAACGATGAAAAAGTTTGGGTAAATGTTCCTGAACTCAAGGCCAATTCCACTGAAACCCTTTACATGTACTACGGCAACAGTGCTGCTTCAAGCCAGCCGAGAGTGGTTTACGAGTCATATGATGCAAACGAGTTTTACACTGACGGAACTGCTGGAAGCGGTTCCTGTTCAACTTCAACAAATGCCCAGGGGTGGGAATGTGATTACTGTTCCTGCAGCAGTAACAAGTGGAACGGGATGTATATGATGCGCGCGACAAACCCTGACAGCGCGACCCTCAATTTCAACACGCCGTACCCTGAAGAAGACCACCTGCTCTGCCTGAAGATGATTGACGGTGACAGGTGGCAGGGGTACAGGATAACCACTGAAGACGGGTATTCAACAGAATACAGGTACAACCCCGGGCATTACTGGGGCGGAGACGGGGGAACAGGCGGTCAATATGAATGGGATTCGTTTGACAATGACGTTGACATTTCATCTTATTTCAGCGATGTTTGCGTTGTGATTCCCGCTGAACACATTGATTCCAACCAGTTTGCAATCACTTTTGATGACGGGGTCAAAGGAAGCATCCCTTCGTGGATTTCAGGGATAAAGCTTGTTGCCGGCGGTGTTTACAAAATGGCGACGTATGAAGCGGAAAGAATACAGGACCACGAATATGCAGTCACCTATTATTGGGAGAGCACTGACTGGGGCTGGTATGGGGGTTGGAACAGCAGGGGAATGACCAATGCGACCGGAACGCATAACCTTACTGCTCACACGCAATATCCCGGCGAGCCCCACAAATTTGTCATTGATTCACTTGACGACAGGAACTCCTGTTATTACATTTCAGTCAACGGGTGGACTTCGCAGACCAACTGCACGCCCCAAAACGGCGGATATCATGACCAAGTTTCTCCGTTTTTCATTCCCGGCGGAGTGATTCCGACAAAAGATTTCACAATCAGCGTCACCACTCAAAGCAGTGGACGTTACACTACCCAATGGATGCTTTCAAGGGGAATGGAAAATGAACCTGCTGCATCAATCGGATTTGAGGAGAGAAGCAATACGCCGTATGTTACGGGTGTTGTTGTCAGTCCGGGTTCGCCTGAACAGGGAAAAGAAGTCACCGTCACAGTCAATGCAGCTGATAGGCAGGGCATTGAAACGATTTCAAGCTATGAGTTCACAATCAAAAAAGCTGACGGCAGTGTTTTTGCAGGCCCTGTAACCCAGTCAGGCAATGAATACTTGTTTACTCCTGATGCCGCGGGTTACTGGTCGGTTGAGGTGAGTGTGACTGACTCAGACGATCATAAAAGTGATGTGCATTCAACGCAAGTGGTTGTCAGTGGTTGGTGGAACAGTAATTGGAGTTATAGGATTCCAGTAACTCTTACAGATACTTCGGGTTCAAATCTTATTGATTATCAGGTTGCAATTGAGTTTGATTCCGCTTCTTTGGTTTCTTCGGGATTAATGAATGCTGACTGCAGTGATTTGCGGTTTGCTGATGTTTATGGAATACATGAGTTGAGCTACTGGGTTGAGTCCGGGTGCAACACGTCCAGTACTAAGGTGGGGGTAAAGGTTCCAAGTATCCCCGCGAGTGACTCGGAAACAATTTACATGTACTACGGCAACCCAGATGCTTTAAGTGCAAGTGATAAGTTGGGGATTTTCACGGTTTTTAATGATTTTGAAGACAGTTTTTCAACCGGTTTTGGGGCCTGGCAAGTGGTTGAGAGTCATGATTTCACTGCTTTTGTGACGGATTATTACCAGTTGGGGTCTGGTTCGCTTTTGCAGTATCAGGATGACACTTCTCATAATGCGTATAAGAAGGAGAGGTTAAGTGTTGATTTGAGCGGAAAGCTGATTGGAAAATTAAGAATTTACAATATATCTAGCTGGAGCACCACTAATTCAGGTAGCTGGTGGTCTTGGGCTTACACGCAGTTTTGCGTTAGGGACGGGACCAATAGCTATTGCAAATCAACAATGTATCACAAGCCCAATGCAGAGACAAAAGTTCACTATGACAATGTTGATACTGCTGACGGGTCTGAAGCGGGTTCTGATGGCAGGACATGGTATTATTATGATTATGTGATTCCTGATACCTGGAACAAGGAGTCAGTAACAATTGAGTTAATAACTGATGCTGACGGCGGTGATCAAGGAGCATTGGTGAAGTCCTGGGGCAGATGGGACGTGATGTACGCTCAGGGAGCAGTTTCTTCTGAGCCCACAGTTATTTTTGGTGTGCAGGAACAGTTTGACGCTCCAATAGTTACAGGAATCTCGCTTAATTTTTCTCTGTTTGAGGTAGGAGACACCATTGAGGCGACTGCTACTGCGACTGACCCGAATGACGACCCAATCATCCAGTATGATTTCCGTGTTTTGAATGGTTTGGGTAATGGGGTTTTGAATCCCTCTGTTCAGGGTTCAAATGTTTATTCTTTTACTGCTGTTGGCGAGCTTGGTTTGTGGCAGGTGAAAGCAAAGGCGTTTGACGGGGAGTACTGGGGTCCTGAATTCACCAAGGAAGTGTTTGTGAATGATTCAAGCCTTGCAACTGCGGGTTTGAGTTTTGATAATGGGGTATTTTCAAACACTGAAGTGTCAGCCGGAAGCGTGGTTCTTTTGGATGGACAAACAAATGGGGCTTTCACCACTAATGCAATTGACCCAGTGAATTTCAGCAAGTGGGGTGTCGTGACTTTCTCAAAAACCACGCCCGGGAGTTCAACGCTGACTGTTGATGTTTTGAAAGCATCTGATGATTCAGTTTTAATCGCAGACGTGAAGAACGGACAAAACATTTCAGGTCTTGGAGCCACTGCCATAAAACTGAGGGCAAATTTCACTTCCGGGAGCACTCCGTTTTTGGATTCATGGGACGTGAGTTATTATTCTCAATTTAAGATAACTGTAACCAATTGCTCGGCTCCTTACTCAGGCGAAGTCACTGCAGAGGCGGTGAGGGTAAGTGATTCTGAAGAGTTTGGCCCGTTCACAGGAACCAACGGGCAAGTGTTTGTTGAAGTCCCGCCGGGAATTTACAACATTCAGGCGTGCATTCCTGAAAACGAAAAGTGCAGCTGGAAGTACAACGTGGAACTCGCATGATCGGCTAATTCTCTGTGATTGATTTTGAGTTGCGTAGTCAATAAGTGAATTTTAAAAAGAAGTAATGTTATATTTTGTATTATTCAGGCGCAGTTTGCCTTGTCTTTTTTTAAATGGTTGAATGATTAGTATTTTATTGTTTTTAGGGATGGAGATGGAGTATTATGGTTGAAAAGTTTTTGAAGGACAGCATTATTAAAATAAAAAAAGTCGGTTTTGAGGGTTCTTTTGGAGTCGGGAAGTCAGCTACGATTCTTGGGGCGATGGGAAAACTCAAGTCAATGCATTTCAACGTGGAGATGATTCCTGAAGTGATTCGCGAGTGCCCGTTTCCCGCGGACCTGAGCGCCGGTGCAGACACGCAGTACTGGATTTTGAAGACACAGATGCAAAAAGAAATTGATGTTTCAAAAAATTTCCCTGACTTCATTTTTTGCGACAGGTGCGTTTTAAGCATGGTAGTGTATGGTTCTTTGCTTTTTGAGGAAGGGAAGCTTTCAGAAAAAGAACTGCGCCTTATCGTCAGGCTTGCGCGGGACTGGATTTCTTCTTATACTTGTTTTGTGCTTGTTGCGCCGATCAAGTCAGAGGAAGTGTTTGACGACGGGTTCAGGAGAACTGACCGCAAAGCGCAGCTTGCCTTGCACAACCGGTTTGAGGAAACCCTGAAGTTGATGGGGGTCCCGTTTACAGTAGTTTCAGGCGAGTACGACGAGCGGATAAAGGAAACAGTGTCTTTTTTGAGGGACCTGAAAAGGGACAACACAGAAGAAGAAACACTGAAAAAAGTGTTTGGGCTTGCAAAAAACAATGCAAACAAGGACAGTGAAAAGTGATTTTGTGTTTTGATTTGATTTTTTAGAGTTGTTTAATTTTTTCAAAGGAGGGATAATATGTCAAAAGTTGCTGATTTGAGCCTTGCAGCGCAGGGAAAACTAAAGATTGAGTGGGCGCAGGCGCACATGCCTGTGATGGCAAAGCTTGTGGAAAAATATTCCGCGACAAAGCCGCTTGAAGGAATGAGGGTTGCAGGGTGCCTGCATGTTACAAAGGAAACCGCAGTGCTTGTGAAATCTTTGGTTGCCGCGGGTGCGGAGGTTTCCTGGAGCGGGTGCAATCCCTTGAGCACCCAGGACGACATTGCCGCTGCGCTGGCTGAAGAAGGTGTTGACATTTATGCCTGGAGAGGGCTTTCGACCGAAGAGTTTTACTGGTGCATTGAACAGACCCTGAAGTTCAGGCCCACTCTTACCCTTGACGACGGCGCGGATTTGATTGTCCTGATTCACAACAAGCACAAGGAACTCCTTGAAGACGTGGTTGGGGGAACGGAAGAAACCACCACGGGAATACACAGGCTTAAGGCCATGGCTGACGCAGGGGATTTGAAGTACCCTTTGATTGCAGTCAACAACGCCCAGACAAAATGGGATTTTGACAACGTTTACGGAACAGGCCAGAGTTCACTTGACGGCATATTAAGGGCTTCAAACATTCTTTTGGCAGGAAAAACTTTTGTGGTTGCAGGTTACGGCCATTGCGGAACCGGAATTGCCTTTCGCGCGAGCGGGATGGGCTCAAACGTGGTTGTGACTGAAATCGATGCAGTCAAGGCGCTTAGGGCAAAAATGGACGGGTTTTCTGTAATGCCCATGGATGAAGCGGCAAAAGTCGGCGATATTTTTATCACTGCAACTGGGATGAAGGACGTGATTGTCGGGAAGCATTTTGAGTCAATGAAAGACGGTGCGATTGTCTGCAACACAGGCCATTACGACGTTGAACTGAATTTGCCTGAACTCAAGAGCCTTTCAGTTGAACGCAGGGAAGTGCGCCCGAACAATGCCGAGTATGTTTTTGAAAACGGAAAAAAGATTTTTGTGCTTGCGGAAGGCCGTCTTGTAAACCTTTCTGCTGCCGAGGGGCACCCGAGCGAGGTCATGGACATGTCTTTTGCAAACCAGTTTTTGTCATTGATCCGCCTGGCGCGAGAGGGAAAAAACCTTGAGAACAAAGTTTATGATGTTTCTCTTGAGCAGGACGCCCTTGTTGCTGAAACAAAGCTTGAGGCCATGGGTGTAAAAATAGATAAACTATCGCCTGAACAGGTAACTTATCTCACAGACTACAACGCAGGAACATGAGTGATGCACGCGGGAATGAGGGTAAGTATGCTTTGCTGCAAACGATTTGTGTTAATTGATTGATGCCTGATTTTTTGAAGTGATTGGGAGCATTATTTATTCTATTTAATCCATATTGTTTTCGGTGAGAAGTGCTTGCAGGACGACAACCTTATTTTATGCAGCAAATACCCGTTTTCGAGGTCAGCAGCAAGTTTTGTTTCAAAAAGCGATGTTTCCCTGGAAAGCGTGGGAGACGAAACCGTTCAGATGGCGGTTTCCCGTGCTCTCCAGGCAATAAACAACGGGCAGGTTGAGCATCTGCACACTCATGACAGCGCCGTGTTAAAGCTTCAGGTGTATGCTTATCCCCTTGCAAAAATACTTGTTTCACTCATAGGCAACCCTTTGATAACAAAAAAGTACATTGAAGGGGAAGTGAAAGGGTTTATCAAAAGCATTGAGCTTGAACCGAAAGGGCTTGATTTTTCAATTCAGTTTGCAAGAGACGAGTTTCAGCTTGATGCGGATTATGCGCATCTCAAGCGCTACGATTGCTCTGTTCTGTTAATTGATTACCTGAAGTGTGGTTTCAACGAGCGCGACATGAATTTCGTGAACATGCCTGTTCGCGACGGTCTCGTGTTTTTGTCAGCCCACCAGTTAAACATTGTGCTTGCTTCAATGCTTGCTTCAATGCTTTCAAAAACAATTTCCCGCATACCTGCTGAAATGAAAAACCCTTCGGAAAAGTTTTTTGTGGCGGCAAGGGATTTGAGGGAAAAGATAAAACTGAAGGTTTCAAAAAAACTGTCTTCAGATGCATTCAGGGGCGAGTGTGCGGTTATTGAACAGGTTCTTTCCGAAGGGGTGCCTGACGGGAGAAAGCGGCTGCTTTGGAAGGTGCTGCCTCATTATCTGAGACTGAAAAGCATCAGTATGGATGAAGCAAAGGAGCTCCTTTCAAAATGGCTTGACTTGTGCGATGAAATTGAAAAGTTTGACGGGAACAAGTCGTGGTATGTGAATTATTACACGGAAAACGCTTTTGACAGGCACATCCAGCCGCTTGGGTGTGAAAAGCTTTTCGCGGAGTTTGCGTTTGTTTCGGCGTGGAAGGATCTGTGCAGTGGCTGCAAAAGAAATAAGATAACAAGGGATAATAGAAGCAAAAGAACAAGGCCTTCAAAGAAAAAAGATTGATTTTTTGAATATGTGATGGAATGGATTTGAAAAACAGCGTGACAAAAAGTGTGTCTGCCGAATTGTTCATAAAGGAAAAGTTCAGGCAGTATTACTCAAAAAGGATTTCTTTCCCGTTTTTTGTTGACAAACGCGAGTTCGGGGTTTCGTTTGACCTTAAAAAGAAGATTGCCATGCGCCACCTTGCCTTTTCCACTGAGAACGCCCTTAATTCGTTTCTTGTGTCGGAAGTTCCGTTTTTTATTTCTTATTCCCTTGCGTATTACGAGATTCCGGATGCAAGGCCCATGGAAGCGAAAAACTGGCTGGGGGCGGACCTTGCTTTTGATCTGGACGCGCAGGACATTGTGCCGAGAAAATGCAAAGAGGACCATTCGGACGCGTGGGTTTGCGAAAAGTGCCTCGGCGCAATAAAAGACGAGACAGTGAAACTCGTGGAAAATTTTTTGGTTCCGGATTTCGGGTTTGACAAGAACAAGCTGCAGATTGTCTTCAGCGGCCACAAGGGTTACCACGTGCATTTTCGGGAAAACGAGATTCATTCTCTTGACCAGCGCGCAAGAGTAAAACTCATTGATTATGTTACGGGAAGAAATATTGATGAAAAAGGCCTCGGATTTTTCAAAGAAAAAGACATATTTGTTTCGTTTCCGCGCCCCGGTGATTTTGGCTGGAGAGGGAAAGTGGCGTCCAAGGTACTGGAAGTTATTGAAAAAGCCACCACTGTTGATGATTTGCTTTTGATTGATGGTGTCGGGGAGAAAACAGCAAGAATGATTTTAAGCAACAAAGAACAAATGATTAAGGGAGTAAACAAAGGCAATTGGAACCAGCTGCCCGGGATGGGCGGGGCAAAATGGCTTAATATCGCAAGGTCGCTTGGGGTAAAGCTCAGCTCAGAGGTTGACGCACAGGTTACGTCAGACACGAAAAAACTCTTGAGGCTTCCTGAAAGCCTTCACGGCGGTTCCGGTTTTAAAGCTGTTACTGTGAAAAACCTTGATTCTTTCGACCCGTTGAATGAAGCGGTTGTGTTTGGGAATGAACCTATAAAGGTTCATGTGACCGAATCGCCTGGAATGTGCATTAAGGAGCAGACTTTCGGGCCGTTTAAGGATGAGTGGGTTGAGTTGCCTGAATTTGCCGCGGTTTATTTTGCTTGCAGGGGGGTAGTTGATGGATTTAAACTTTGAGGAAATAAGGCGCATACAGCGTCTTGAAAAAAACACGCCCAGGCTTGTGGAAATAGATCCGGAGTTTTACGCTCATTTGTCAGGCTATCTTAAAAAAAAGAAAGATGACTACGTCCATTCGCTTAAGAGTTCTTCGGCAATTTCCCTTGAAGACGCGCGCGATTTTGAAAACATGAACCGCCTTGTAAACGATATTTACGAGCGCCGCGAGAAAAAGGTTATTCTCCGGGCAATCAGGGCTTCGCGAACAGGCGAAGTTGACAACTCGCATATGACTGTTTTTGAGGAAAAAATGTTTAAGGATGTTGTTTCTGTCCTTGAAAAATACAAAAAAGTAATAAACGACATTTTTGACGGCAACGGTTCTTCGTCTTCGCTTGCGAAAAAAGCAGGCAAATCCATGAAAAGCAGGGGAAAAGCACTGAGTAAAGGCAATGAAGCAGGTGAAGACAAGAAGTCGGGAAATGATAAAACAGGTGTTGTCGAAGATGTTGCTGAAGACGCAAAAACAGAGCGGCAGGAAAACGATTTGAGTGCAGGTGATCCTGATAAGGAAGGTTTAAATATTGTTAGCGTGAGAATTATTAAGGACATGCCTGGTTTTATTGGCCCTGATAAGGTAAGCTACGGCCCTTTTGAAGTTGACCAGTATGTTGAACTTCCAAAACACATTGTGGACTTGTTAGTCAAGCGAAATGTTGCAGAAATTGATTGAAGTTTCTGTTTTGGCATATGTTGCCTGACAGCGCCGGCAGATGATTTGATTGCCTGTGTTTTGTTTTTCTATGTGTTGGGAAGTGTCATTTATGTCTTTTAACGTTTCATGTGATTTTTATGGATTGCATGTTTTATGAATTGTATGATATGCACAATAGTCACTTTGTGCGCAAGGAGGAGTTTTAATGAAGTTTCCTGCTGAACAGAACAAGTATTGTCCTTACTGTAATACGCAAACCAAGCAAACCATTAAACTTGGCGGTGGAAAGGTTTCAAAAGCATCCACTAAAATGAGGTTTGGAGTCAGGAAAAGGGCCAGGAAAGAAAAAGGTTACGGTGCCATTAACGTCAGGGGAAAAGCAGCCAACACAAAAAAACTTGCAAGGGGCTATCAGCTTAAGCTGACTTGTTCGGTGTGCAAGAAAAGCCACATGATAAAACTGGCGCAGGGAAAAAGGCTCAAGAAAAAACCCGAACTTATTAAATAAGTTTATGGCTTTGTCTTGATCTTTGGGGTCTTGTCTTAAAGTTTTGCCCTGATGTTTTGACGTTTCATTTGAGGTTTGCGGATTTTTTGAAGGTGATTTAATGAATGTTTCAATGCCAAAAAGCAGGTTTTTGAAAGTAAAATGCTTTGACTGTTCCAAAGAACAGGTAATTTTCGGATGCGCAAGCACCGGTGTGAAATGTGTTGTTTGCGGAAAAGAAATAGTGTCTCCAAAAGGAGGCAAGGCAAACATCAAAACCAGAATCATAAACGTTTTGGATTGATTGCCGGCAGTTAGTGGTCAGAATCAGTTTGAAAGTTTAAAATTTGTTTGTTGAAAGTTTAAGGTTTGTTTGACGGTTTCGAAATAGTATTGAGGTGAGTTTTTGAGTGGATTTCCTGTTGAAGGCGAATTAGTCATTGTAAATGTTACGAAAGTAAAACCTTACGGTGCGTTCGCAATTCTTTCTGAATATGATGGCAAGGAAGGATTTGTCCACATTTCAGAGGTTTCCACTTCTTGGGTAAAAAACATCCGCAACTTTGTCAAGCCGGGAACCACGAGAGTCGCGAAAGTGATCGGGGTTGATGTCAGCAAAGGCCAGATTGACTTGTCGCTCAAGCGCGTTTCTGAAGGCGACGTCAGGAAAAAAATGGACAGTCATCGCCGGGCAATCCGCTCGAAAGGACTTTTTGAGTTCATGGTTAAAAACTCAAACAAGGACTTGTCGGAAATTCAGGAAAAAGTAAAAAAGCCCCTTGACACGGAATTCGGGGACTTGTATTCTGCTTTTGAGTATTCTGCGTTGAACGGTGCGGATTCGCTTTCGGATTTGGTCGGGAGTGAATGGAGTAAGATCATATTTGACACGGCTGAAAAAAGCATTACCATCTCAAAAGTTTCAATCGGCGGAAACCTGATTTTAACAAGTGATGCAAGCGACGGGGTGGAAAGGATTAAAAAAGCCATTTCAGCTGTTGACGGGGTGGATTTCGGGGAGGACATTTCAGTTGAACTCACTTACATTTCCGCGCCAAAATATAAGATTGACGTTGTTGCTTTGGATTACAAGACCGCTGAAAAAGCCCTTAAGCAGGCAACTGACCTGGTCATGAACAGGATGGTCGAGCTTAAAGGCGCGGCGTCTTTTGAAAGGCGTGAAAAGGAATGAAATACTTGCTTAGGGTGTGCGGCGACTGCGCAAGGTATTCGCTTTCCCGCGAGTGCCCGGAATGCGGGAAAAAAACCGGTTACGCTCACAGCGCACCTTTTTCTCTTGAGGACCGTTACGGTGCCTGCAGAAGAAAACTGAAGCAGGAACAGGGTTTAATTTAGCTGTTTTGCGTGATTAAATGAAATCAAACGTTGTGTGGAAAGAAAAGCCAAAGCTGAAAAACGCTTCGCTTATTTGCGGCCTTCCCGGAATCGGTCTTGTCGGGCAGATTGCCGCAAACTATCTGGTGGACAAGCTTTCAATGACGAAAGCAGCAGACCTTTATTCGCCTCATTTTTACCCGCAGGTAATAACTGATTTAAGCGGAAAGATAAAAATGATCCGCGACGAGTTTTATTGCTGGAAAAACCCTTCCGGAGACGATTTGATCGTGTTGAGGGGAGACATGCAGCCGTTCATAAACCCGCAGATCCAGGTTAATTTCCCTCACTTTCAGGTAAACAACGATATTCTTGACGCCGCATTGGAAATGAACGCAAAAAAAGTGATTACTCTGGCAGGCCTTGGAATAAGCGAAGCTGATTCCAGGTCAAAGGTCCTGGTTGCCGGAAACGACAGTGAACTGATAAAAAAAGCAGTTGATTTGGGCGCCAGCATCACCCCTACGGGATTGCCGATAATTGGCGGCGCAGGGTTGCTTTTGGGTCTTGCAGAAATCCGAAGCGTTCCCGCGGTTTGCCTGATGGGAAAAACCAATGCCAAAGTACAGGGCCCTGATGTGGAAGCTGCGAAATCAGTTGTGGAGTTTGTTTCAAAGCTTGCGGGGTTTGAAATTGACATGAGTGAAATAGAGGAAAACGCAAAGAAATCCACAAAGATTTTCAAAGACGTTCTTGAAAAAGTTCAGGAACAGGAAAAAGCCATGAAAAGGTCGCGTGAAGTTGACACCGCTTATATCCGTTGAAGCGCACACTGTAAACTATGCGCCCGCGGTTTTTTTGGTTTTTTAATTTTGTTTGCTTTTTGCCGGGTTCAAAACAAAACTTTATATAGTACAATAATTATATAAAATTGTACTATGAAAGAAATTATAAAAACACTGCTGATTGAATGGAAAGAAAGAAAATTGCCTTTTATTTTTGACAGGGACATCGATCTTGATAAATACACTGAGTCAAGGCCAAATAAGATAATAGCTGTTTCAGGATTCAGAAGAACCGGCAAGACTTATTCTATGATGCATGTCATCAGGGAACTGTTAAAAGAGAACACTAAAGAAAATGTTGTTTACCTTAATTTTGAAGATGAAAGGATTCCGGAGAAGACGGAGTTTTTAACAATGTTGATTCCGACAATAAATGAATTATTTAAAGGCGAGTTAAAATTTTTGTTTTTAGATGAAATTCAGAACATTCCAAATTGGAGTAAATGGCTGAGGAGAGTTTATGATGCGGAGAATATAAGATTTTTTGTGTCCGGCTCTTCTTCAAAAATGTCAAGCAAAGAGATTCCCACTGAATTGAGAGGCAGGTTTTTGGAAGTAAAAATGTTCCCTCTTTCGTTTAAAGAATTTTTAAGGTTTAAAGGACTTGAATTTGACTTAAAAACAATAGGTTATTCGGATAAGCAAAAATCAGAATTGCTGAAATATTTAAATGAGTTTCATGAATACGGCTCTTTGCCTGAGATTGTGCTGGCGGAAGAGGGCAGGAAAGCAGATATCGCTAATTCATATTATCAAACCGTTGTTCGGCGGGACATTATAGAACGGCATAATATCAAGAACGAGGAGGCATTAAAGGCCTTGTTAAGGCTTTTGCTTAACTCTACTAAGTATTCCGTAAGTAAAATGTACAATAACCTAAAAGCATTGCATCATAAAGTGGGAAAATCGACTTTGCAAAAGTATCTTGGTTATGTGGAGAATTCGTTTTTTATGTTCAGTGTTCCGATCTTTTCATATAAAATCAAAGATCAGATGCAGTATGCCAGAAAAAATTATTTTGTTGATGTTGTTTTTATAAGCAAGCTTTCAAATAAATTCACTAAAGATTTTGGAAGGCTGTACGAGAATTCAACCGCGATTGAGTTAAAGAGAAGGAATAAAGAATTTTATTATTGGGAAAATTCAAAGAAACAAGAAGTTGATTTTGTAATTGTTGAAGACGCTAAAGCCAGTCAGCTAATTCAGGTCTGCTTCAACATTGCTGATTTGGAGACAAGGAAAAGGGAAATCAGGTCTTTAATCCAGGCAAGCAGGGAATTAAAATGCAAAAACTTGGCAGTGATTACAGAAGATTGTGAAGATGAAACTGAAGAGGAATGGTTTGGCACAAAAAGAAAGATAAAATTTATTCCATTGTGGAAATGGCTGCTTGAATAAAGTGAGATTGATTGAACCTGTAAATAATTTCAGTGATGAAACGATGAAACACCAAACACCGCTTTTATCTGCAAATTACTGAAAGTGTTCGCGTTATTTTTGGGGTTAGAAAATGAACAAAGATTATCTGAAAAAGCGAAAAAAGTTAGGACACGACATTAGCTGTTTTAGGGCCGTCAATTTCAAGTCAGCTTAAATTGCCTTAAACAGTTTGCGTTTTTGTCTTGCGGCGCCTGCCTGAAAACGCAAATTATTAATTGTTTGCGGATTAAAGATGATATTATGTTTGACTACTGGAAACTTCCGCCTTATAACTTTGCAGGGCTTGAAAGCCACTGTGATTTTGAGTCCTCAAGGTTTGTGGTGGTTCCCGTGCCTTTCGACAGCACTGTCTCTTACGGTTCCGGCTGCAGGGAAGGCCCTCACGCAGTGATTTCTGCGAGCAGGCACATGGAGCTTTTTGACAGGGATTTCGGCGAGCCATACCTGCATGGAATCTGCACTCTTGATGAGCTTGAGCCGGCGCGCGGAGACCCGAAAGAAACAATTGACCGCGTTTGTTTTGTTGCAAAAAAAATAGTTGAGGCGAGAAAGATCCCGGTGTTTCTTGGAGGCGAGCATTCAATCACAGTTGGGGTTTTGAACGCGTTCAAGGAAATCAGCGACAACGTAAACGTTCTCAAAAAAGCTGTGTCAGCAACTTCTTCAAAAGAAAGAGACAAGGGGTTGCTTGTGGTGCAGTTTGACGCGCACGCTGACCTGCGCGACGAGTTTGACGGAACAAAGTATTCCCACGCGTGCGTGATGAAGCGCGCGCATGAAACGTTTGACACCCTGCAGATCGGGTTGCGCTCGGTTTCAAAAGAAGAAAGCGGGTTCATGGAAAAAAACAAGTTTGACTGTTTTTTTGCACAAGATCTGAATTCAGACAAGGATTCAGGCAAAACAACCATTGCAAAAAAGATTGAAAAACTTGTGCAAGGTCGGGAAGTGTACATTTCAGTTGACATGGATGTTTTTGACCCTTCGGTTGCGCCGGGAGTCGGAACCCCCGAGCCAAACGGCTTGGCTTACAGGCAAGTCCTTGACCTTGTTTCTTTGATAGTTTCTGCTTCTTCCAAGACAGTCGGTTTTGACTGTGTTGAAACAAGCCCGATTCCAGGAAGCACCGTGACTGAATACACGGCAGCAAAGCTTGTGTATTCAATGATGGGCTTTTTGTCTGCGAAAAGGTAAAGGCAAGCAGATATTTAAACAAGAAGTCATTTTCTTAATTCAGGCTTATTGATAAATTTGTTTTTAAGTTGAGTTGCGCTTTAAGGTGTTGAAATGGTTGTCCAAAAAAAGTTGTTTTTGATTTTTGCGTGCATTGTGGCTCTTTTTCTTTTTATTCAGCCGGTTTGCTCCGCTTCATGGTGGGATTCAAACTGGGAGTACAGGAAACCGGTCACTGTGACTGACACCAGCGGTTCTGATCTGGCTGATTTTCAGGTTTTGTTCGGGTTTGATTCTCAATCACTGGTTTCTGCCGGGAAGATGAATGCTGATTGCAGTGATTTGAGGTTTGCTGACGAGTCGGATTTGCGGGAGTTGAGTTATTGGGTTGAGTCCGGGTGCAACACTGCAAATACGATGGTGTGGGTGAAGGTTCCAAGCATCCCCGCAAGTTCATTTACAGTCATATATATGTATTACGGCAACGCGCCTGCAAGTTCTGCGAGCAACTATATCAATACTTTTGATGTCTTGGGTGACGGCTCTGACGGGACTTTAACAGTTTCTTCTGCGGGTACGGTGGTTAATGATTATGATTACTTAACCGGAAATGAAGATGCTGGAGAAACATCCATAGTTGTAAACAGCGGTTCTGGTTTTTCAGATGGAGACGAAATATTGATAATACAGATGCAAAGCTATTCCGGCGGTGTTGCAGGAACCTATGAGTTCAGAAAGATAAGTTCCGGCGGGGGCACGACAACATTCACGCTTGATGCGCCGTTAAAAAACAGTTATGCTTCAGGGACGTTTAACCCGTCCGCCGCCACGGTGACGCAGGTTGTCAGGGTTCCGCAATATACCGGCGTGACCGTTGATGCAGGGGCAAGTATAATTTCTTCTGCCTGGAATGGTTACAAGGGAGGGGTAGTCATATTTAGGGCAAGCGGAGATGTAACTGTAAATGGAAATATTGATGTGTCAGGCAAGGGGTTTAGCGGGGGTGCCGGGGCAGCTGCTACTTCACCTGCACTTGGGGGCATAACATATAATGGAAGAGGCGGTTCAGGAGGTTATGTTTATTCATATGCCGGGCTTGCGGGACAAGGCGGTGGCGGAGGCGGAGGCAGCTGGACCAACGGAGGGATGGGAAGCGGCGCTGCCGGAACTGTCGGCGGCGCGGGCGGAGGCGGTGGCGGACAGCGGGAAGGTTGCTATATGTCCCCTTATGGTGGCGGTGGCGGCGGAGGTGGATATGGCTCCGCAGGCAATGGGGGGTACGGGAGTAATAATGGTTCAGAGGGCATTAATTCAATGGGCGGCTCGGGAGCAACCCCCGCCGCTGTCGGCTGTAACAGCATCGGTTCCCCTGGCGGGGGCGGAGGCGGCGGAATTTACGGAACACCTAATCTTGCCAAGTTATATTTAGGAAGCGGTGGTGCAGGTGGCGGAGGCGGCTGGCAACAGGATGGCGGCGGCAGTTCATCCGGCGGAAGCGGTGCAGGCGGAGGAGGAATTATTTATGTCACTGCAAACGCCATTGCCATTAATGACGGTGCGGCAGTTTCGGCTGACGGTGACCAGGGTTCAGCTGGCGGTACAAGCGGTAACGGCAATTCAGGCGGGGGAGGGGGAGGTGCCGGAGGTTCGGTATATCTCACAGGAAATTCCCTTGCCGTGGGCACGGTCCAGGTAACTTCTGACGGCGGGGCAGGAGGGGCAGGCGGAAACGGACCTATGGCCGGTGGTATCGGCGGAGATGGCCGCATCCGTTTAAGTTCTTATTCCATATCAGGTTCAACGGGCCCGACAGCTTATACAGCGGGATTTGATGAGGAATATGTCCGAAAATACGCTTCCTCTGAACCAGCGTCAGATATGGGTGTGGAGGAGCAGAGTGATCTGCCGTGTGTTACAGGTGTTTCTTTTGATCCAGTTTTTCCCGAGTCAGGCCAGCTTGTGACTGTGACGGCAGCCGCTGATGACCCGCAGGGAATCGGGACGATTGACAGTTATTCTTTTACGGTGAAAAGCCCTGAAGGGAGTGTGTTTGCGGGGCCGGTTTCGCAGGGGAGCAATGTGTATTCTTTTATTCCCAATGTTGCGGGTTCGTGGACTGTTGAGATTACGGCGACTGATGCAGAGGCGAACACAAGCAGTGTTTTCAGCGAGAGTGTGAGTGTCCGCGGCTGGTGGGATTCAAACTGGGAGTACAGGAAAGCAATTACTGTGGCTGACACCAGCGGTTCTGATCTGGCTGATTTTCAGGTGCTGGTCGGGTTTGATTCTCAATCCCTGGTTTCTGCCGGGAAGATGAATGCTGATTGCAGTGATTTGCGGTTTGCTGACGAATCGGGTTTGAGCGGGTTGGGTTACTGGGTTGAGTCCGGGTGCAATACTGCGGACACGAGGGTTTGGGTAAAGGTCCCTGAAATCCCCGCAGGTTCAGGCAAGACAATCTATGTTTACTACGGCAATGCGGAAGCGGAGAGCGCGAGTGACGGGGATGCAGTGTTTGAGTTTTTTGATGATTTTGAGGATGATGTTGTTGGACAAATGGCTACTGGATGGGTTGATGCAAGCACCGGAAGTGGGTGGTCACAAGTGAGTGATGCACAAGCCAAGCAAGGAAGTAAAAGCTTGGAAGCATATGGGGTTTCGTCAAGCAACGATGGCATACCTAGGAGATACAATATTGATTCAGTTGTAGATTATGCTTTTAGTTTCTGGGCAAGGTTTGGTAATGTTGATGCAGGTGGAGATGTAGCTTTTAGCTTTAGTGATACAAATGGTGGAGGTTTGGGGTCGGCAAGTGAAATTTTTAGCGCGAGTTCTATGATGATTTATGCTGAGACAGGCAGCACTTTTTTCACACCCGTTGATGATACTTGGTATTTCTTTGAATTTAAAAAAGCTAATTCATTGTCAAGCGCTTATGTTTATGATGCAAACCGGGATTTAATAACAAGTGTAGTAGACCAACCAGCACCGTCTACTTATGGTTTTGATAAAATTTATATAATTAGTGGTAATGGGGGGCAGGATTGCTTTTTTGATGTATTTCGAATCCGCAAATACGCTTCTTCCGAACCGGAATCAAATGTGGGTGTGGAGGAGCAGAGTGATCTGCCGTATATTACAGGTGTTTCTTTTGACCCGGTTTTTCCCGAGGCAGGTCAGCTTGTGACTGTGACGGCGACCGCTGCTGACCCGCAGGGAATCGGGACGATTGACAGTTATTTTTTTACTGTGAAAAACCCTGAAGGGAGTGTGTTTGCTAGTTCGGGTTCGCAGGAGAGTAATGTTTATTCTTTTGCTCCTGATGTTGCTGGTTTGTGGACTGTTGAGGTTACTGTGACTGATGCACAGGCGAACACAAGCAGTGTGTTCAGTGAACAAATCAGTGTTGGTGGTTGGTGGGATTCAAACTGGATGTACAGGAAACCAATTACTGTGGCTGACACCAGCGGTTCTGATCTGACTGATTTTCAGGTGTTGCTTGAGTTTGATTCCGCTTCTTTGATTGCAGACGGCTTGATGAATGCCGATTGCAGTGATTTGCGCTTTGCTGACGGGTTTGGTTTGAGTGCGTTGGGTTATTGGGTTGAGTCGGGTTGCAATACTGCAAGCACCAAGGTTTGGGTGAAGGTTCCGGCTATTCCCGCAAACGGTTCAACAGACATTCACATGTATTACGGCAACGCGCCTGCTGAGAGTGCAAGTAGCGGATCAGGTACTTTTGAGTTTTTTGATGATTTTGAGGAGGGGGTATTAGATAAATGGAAACAAACTACCTATGGCTCAATATCGACTACAGCTCATTCAGGCACATATTCTGGTGTGAGTACTACTGCCTGTTGTAAGGGTGAGCCAAACTTAGGTTTTATTTCTAACGACTTTTCGGCAATTCATAATTGTGTTGTTGAATATTGGTTTCGTGAAACTGCACGCCAGCCGTATTTCGGGTTATATATGGATTCTGGTAATTCCAATAACCGCTTTAAAAACCGAGTAGATTGCGAGCCTCACAGTGCAATGACTACAGAGTTTTGGGTTACAGAAAACGGTAGCTCTCTTGGTGGTAGTGGTAATGTTAGTGATTTTAGTCGAAACACCTGGTATCATTCAAAAATAATAGTAAATGGAACAAATATAAAATGGTATTTTGATACTGCCGATGCGACGACTTTAAGAGGCGAGATGACGCACGCAAATATTGCTAATTTGAATTTCACAAATTTTGCGTTTGTGGCCCGGGGAGGAAATACATACGCAGATGACATCCGCGTCCGCAAATACGCTTCTTCCGATCCCGCCGTAAGTTTTGGCGCGCAGGAGCAGTTTGGGGCGCCGGTTGTCACAGGGATGTCTTTTAATTTTTCGTTGTTTGAAGTAAGGGATTCTGTAGAGGCGACTGCAGTGGCGTCTGATCCCGAAGGCGATCCGGTCATTCAGTATGATTTCCGTGTTTTTGATGGTTCGGGAAATGAGGTTTTGAATCCCGCAGCCCAGGATTCAGGCACTTATTCTTTCAATGCGATTGGCGAGCCCGGTTTGTGGCAGGTAAAGGCAAAAGCGAGTGACGGTGAGTACTGGGGCCCCGAGTTTACCAAAGAAGTGTTTGTGAATGATTCAGGTCTTGCAACCGTGGGTTTGAGTTTAAGCAACGGAGAGTATTCAAGCACTGAGCTGGTTGACGGAAGCGTGGTTCTTTCAGGCACGCAGTCAAGCGGGACTTTCATTACTCCTGCGATTGAGCCCGTGAATTTTAGCAAGTGGGGAGTCGTGACTTTTTCAAAGACCACTCCGGGAAACTCAGCGCTGATGGTTGATGTTCTGGACGCGTCTGATGACTTGGTTTTAATCGCGGACGTGAAGAACGGGCAGAACATTTCAGGTCTTGAAGCCGGCGCCATAAAACTGAGGGCAAACTTTACTTCCGGAAGCACTCCGACACTGGATGCGTGGGACGTGAGTTATTACTCTCAATTTAAAATCACAATCACGGATTGTTCAAATCCCTATTCGGGTGAGGTCACTACAGAAGCGGTAAGGGTAAGTGATTCCGAAGAGTTCGGCCCGTTCACGGG
>JAGGVJ010000004.1 GCA_021158055.1 Candidatus Iainarchaeum sp.
AAAGCAGTGTCTCGACAAAAACATTTTCAAACCCTTCAACCTTTTCAGCGTGCTCTGACGGCTTTGACACCACGATGGAGATTGACACTGCCTTTACGGTGTGGCGGATGTCTTCTGACAGCTCATCAACCATGGCTCTCAACTCCCCGTCTTGAGGCAGGATCACCTGTACTTCAGACACTTCCTTGTTCAGGGAAATTGACTTCCCGCTTTTTTTCTTGCGCACGGCTGCTATTATTGCTTTTGCAAGTTCTCCCTGCTTGAGGTTGTAGTCATGCACCATTCTTTTGTCTGCTTTTGGCCAGCCAATCACGTGGATGCTTTTGATCCTTTTGTCCTTAGAATACATGTTCTGGTATATCGCTTCTGTCATGTGCGGGGTGAAAGGCGAAAGCATCAAGAGCACGTCAAACAAGACGTCGTAAAGTATTTTCTGCGCAGTCATCCTGCTTTCGTCCGAGTGCTTTTCAGGCTCGTAAATCCTTGACTTTACCATTTCAAGGTAATAAGAGGAAAAATCGTTCCAGAAAAAAACCCGAAGCGCCTGCAACGCCTTTGAAAATTCATACTTATCCAAAGAATCGGTTACCTCCTTCACAAGCAAATTGTGTCTTGCAAGAATCCACTTGTCAACTGCGGTGTATTTGCACTCAAAAACCTTTAAGGGATCAAACCCTTCAAGCGCAATGTCAATGAAAGCCGACGCGTTCCAGAGCTTGTTCATGAACTTTTGGGAGTGGTCAAGCTCCTTGTACGAAATCGGGTAATCTTCTCCAAGGCTTGCGTTTGAAGCCCACTGCCTTATTGCGTCAGAGCTGTATTTTTTCTTCAGTTCCTCGGGAGCAACCACGTTCCCGCGCGACTTGCTCATTTTTTTCCCGTCTGCGCCGGCGACCATCCCGTTGATTACAATGTCTTTGAAAGGCTGTTCGCCTGTAAGCACAGAGCACCTGAAAATAGTGTAAAATGCCCACGTGCGGATAATCTCGGTTCCCTGCGGCCTCATATAGTTCGGGTAAGTCTTTTCGAACCATTGCCTGTCGTCAAGCCATTTTGAAAGCACAAGGGGCGTCACTGAAGAGTCGACCCAGCAGTCGCAGACATCAGTTTCCCCGACAATGTTTTTTGAGTTGCATTCCGGGCAGGTTTCAAATTTCGCTTTTTCAAGCGCAGGGTCGATGGGAAGCTCTTCTTTGAGCGGGGCAATTATCTTTCCGCAGTCTTTGCAGTACCAGAAAGGAATGGGGGTTCCGTAAACCCTCTGCCTTGAAATCACCCAGTCCCAGTCCATCGCGTCTGCCCAGTCATCCAGGCGCCCTTTCATGTAAGCCGGGAACCAGTTGATTTTTGAAGCTTCTTTTTTGATGTCGTTTATGAACGGCTTTACTTTTATAAACCATTGATAAAGTGACAGCAACTCGATGGGAGTGTCGCACCTGTCAGTGTGGCAAAGCACCCTGTGGTCTGCTTGTTCTTCTCTGGAAATTTTTTCAAGCTTTTTTAGTTTTTCGACAATCTGTTTTCTTGCTTTCTTTGAGTACATCCCGTCAAACTCGCCTGAGTTTTTCATGTGCCCGCGCTGGTCGATTACTTCGCGCACAGGCAGATCAAATTTTTTCTGCCACAATATATCCTGCTCGTCCCCGAAAGTGCAGACATACACTGCGCCTGTCCCGAATTCCATGTCAACTGCCGCGTCGCAGAAAATCGGAACGCTGCGGTCAAAGATCGGCAGTATGGCTTCGTCTTTTTCAATTCCCCTGTACCGATTATCGTCGGGGTGAACAAGAACCGCAACGCACGCATTCATCATTTCAGGCCTTGTGGTTGCAATGGTAATTTTTTTGCCTGATTTTGTGTCAAATTCAACGTAATAAAGTATTCCCGGTTTTTCAAGGTACCCGACTTCCGCTTTTGCAAGAGCTGTCTCGCAGTGGGGGCACCAGAGCACGGGGTGTTTTTCGCGGTAGATCATGCCCTTGTCCAAAAAGTCAAGAAGCGAGTGCTGGACATACCTTTTGTAGTCATCGCTTCGCGTTTCATAGTACTGGCTCCAGTCAGCGGAGTAACCGATGTCCCTGTACTGACCCACCATTTTCGCCGCGCATTCAGTGGTCCATTCCTCGCATTTGTCCTTGAATTCTTTCCTGTTGTTTTTGTCTATGCCAAACTCTTTTGCGACCTTGAGCTCTGTGGGCAGGCCGTGGCAGTCAAAGCCAAGCGGAAAGTAGACATTGTATCCGCTCATGCGCTTATATCTGGCCATCAGGTCAATCCATGTGTGGTTTAACAGGTGGCCGATGTGAAGGGTTCCCGAAGTGAAGCTTGGCGGGTTGTCAATCCCGTAGACCGGCTTGTCACTGTTTATGTCAAAGCGGAATACGTTTTTGTCTTCCCAGAATTGCTGTATTTCTTTTTCTGTCTTGAGATAATCATATTTTTTTTCCATTGCCATTAAATCACCGTTTGCCGCTAAATCATCGTTTAACCGGTTTAAATTTCAGGTTGCCTATGTATTGTCATTTTGTGATTGGAATAAACTTTGTCCATGAAATCAAACTCTTTTTCCTTGCTGAAAAAAGTCGGTTTTGTCGCGTCCATGAATACTTTTTGCGGGTCGATTATGATATATTTTATGCCGTACTTGCGCACTATCTGCTCGTCTTCGTCGATTATCAGCGAGTATGTGTCGGAAAGTTTTTGCATGTCCGCGTATTCCACGTAAAGGTCTGAAAGGGCTTTTCTCTGCCCGAGATAAGTGGCAACGTGCGCGTGCAAAGGCGAAACCGCCGTGTTTTCGTCTGGCAGCGAATGGGTTTTGAGGTAATGCATGGCTGCCGGGTATTCAAGGGGGGTTGTCGAACTTGAAAGGATTGAAAAATTCAGGAAAAGCGAGATTCCGACCACAAGGACAATCAGGTTGAAAAAGTTTTTTTCACTGAGTTGTTTCGAAAACACATTGAGAGCAAGGACCGCTAAAGTCATATGTGTCAAAAGATTCACGCGGTAGCTTACAAAAAGCTGAATGATTACAAGGATTGCGCCTGAAACAGCAAGCTTCTGAACATACCTGTCAAGTTTTTTCCATTGCCATGCTGCTGAAATCAACCCGGCTGCAAGGAAAAAGAACACGAGTCCTCCAAGGTCAGGCAGCAAATCAAAAAAGCTGTGGTTTATCATGTAACCCCATTTTTGCGGCTCCACTTCATAGGGCATTCCCCACGAAAGAAGTATCGGCATGTAAAGCAGTGAAAAAAGCAAAAACATTGCGGCAAGGGTCAGCGCAGTTTTTTTGACACTGACTTTTTTTGAGAGAATCACACACATTGCAGGGGCGAACACAATCATTGAGAACTGCGTGAATGCTGCCATCGCACCTATTGCCGCGGTTATCCATATGTTTTTTCCCTTGATCATTCTCGTCGCTGCAATGACTGCCAGTGAAAACGCAAGAACGTGTTTCGGGGAAACCGCCCAGCTCACAAACACAAAAAGGGAACTCATGAAAAGAGCGTAAAAAAGCAATTGTTGTTTTTCGCTTAGCTTTATTGCCCTGGCCAGGTTCACCGCGCTGTAGGCAAACAAGGTATTTGAAAAGATCCAGACAAGATAAAACAACGCGTTTGCCTGCGCACCTGACACAAAATGAATGCTTGAATTCAAAAGAAAATAGCCCCAGACAAAAGTGAACCCGCGCCCGAGGTAACTGAGCGTGTCGCTGACAGGAATCATGTTGTTTTCGGTTATGGCCTGCGCATACCTTTCATAGAAAACGTTCCAGTCATTGAAATGAGACGGCATGAAAAAGAAAACAAACGAAAACAGGATCACTCCAGCAAGCGGAATCAACGCAAACAACAGGGCCTGGTCTTTTTCGGATTTGTTTTTCGCTGGCTTGGTCCTGAAAAAATAGTGCTTGAGCGCAAAAACAATCGCAAACGACAGGGTTATGCCTAAAATCACAGTCAGCTGGTTTAAAGGAACTTCAAAAAGGTCAAGCGCCCACGGCACAACCATAAAGATGCAGACAACCAAAGCCAGTGCGTTTGTCGTGCGCTCTGTTTTGCACAAATCTCCGAATAAGGCAAAAGAAGCGATCAAGGCAAAAACCAAAAATATCGCTCCGGGCAACACGCTCGGTCTTTGTGCTTGTGTTTCCTGCAGCACAAAATTTGCTTTTGAACCTTTGAAGCCGATTGACAGCGCCTGCGCAGGCGTGCCTGCCGAAGCCTGATGCGTGATGTTCTGCAGTTCTTTCAGCGGTATCTCAATTTCCTTTTTTTCGTAGGGGGTGACATCAATCAAATAGCTTGCAATTGCTTTTCCTTCGTCTTGACCTTGTGTTCCTGTGGGACTCATTATGGTAAGCGGGTATGTTCCGCCTTTTGAATTGTTTTCAATGAAAAAAACAACTTGTCCGTTTTTGCTTTCAAGACCTGCCACTGCAGAAACCGCAGCGTTTGTTTCAGGCATCCTGTTATCGGTTTTTATTGCGTGAAAGAATAGGTGGTTTTCTCCACTGTAAATATTAATGAGGTTTTTTCCTGCTTCAAGGAACTCCGGATTTATGCAGATGTCAAGGTTTTTTGAATCGCTTTCAAACTGGCTTCCTGAAAAGCCGGACCTTTGGATCGCATGCTGAAATGAAAAAAAATCTTCTTTTTTTGTTTTAAGCTCAACTTCCTGCTCAAATACAATGCGCTTGTTTGTTTCCACTTTGATTGTTTCCAGGCGCATGCTTTCCATGAAATGCGGGGTTATCTGAAGCCCGAAGCAAACCTGTTGCAGTGCGCTTACATTGCTGTCAAAGTAAGTCAGTTTCGCGTCTGCAAACGGGTAGTTGTTTGGCGAAAGGCTGTGCCAGAAACACGAAAGAAAAACCCCTAAAACAACCATCATCAAAAGAACTGTAAAAACAAGTTTGCCTGAAACCTTTGGTCTTTTGAAATCCGCCATAAAAAATCTTTGTCCTGCAATCTGCAATGCTATAATAATTGTTTTATATAATTTTACATGATTAATAATTTTAATGATTATTATGTTACTCACTACATTTTGCGCTGTTTTTCAGCTATATTATCTAACTGCATTAAATTCTAAATAACTTTTGGGTTCTTTGCTTTTTTATTTGTTTCAGGAGTGATTTGCTTGAGAGGATTGAAAGAATATACTTTTGAATAAGGGTTTTCAATAAGCTTGTTAAGATTTTGGTTCGCGTCAAGCATTTTTATTTTTTGGCTTCCGAATTTCAGGGTTTCGGAGCGCGACACATAAACCAGGTTTGCATTGTACTTTTCAAGAATCCTGTCTGCGTTTCCCTTGCCATTGCCTGGTCCGGGGTCCTCAAAAAAAAGGTTCGCGTCAAAAAGCCGCTCTTGCGAATCGGGAAGCTGTTCCATGAAAGGTCCGATGACTATTTTTTTACCGGAAATTACCGGGATTCCGTAACCGGGCGTAAACCCGGCAAGCACGATTCCGTCTTCAAAACCGGTTGCTGATGCCATCGCACTCATTGCAGAGCAATCAAAATCATCTATCGGCGGGTATCTTGAGGTTATTATCCACGCGCTTGAAAAAAGCATGAGGGTCAGAAAAACCGCGGTTGAATATTTTTTGAGCTTAAAAAGCTGCATGTTTTCGTTTTTGCATATCTTGCTTCCAAATCGTCCGGAACGCATCAAAAACAACACTGAAAAAAAAGCCACCGGGAAAAACCCATATGCAAGTTCCCTGAATTTCAGGATATTTTTTCCGGTAACCTCTCCGACAACGTACATCGCATACGCTGCAAGAATCCATATCCAGGCATATTTCAGATATCCTTTCCTGGAATGCGCGCTTAAAAGCCCGAAAAATGCAAAAACAGCGGCTGCTCCGAAAAGCATAAGCGGGTTGTATTCGGAGATCCACGGGTTTTCAAGTGGGTTCACTGAAAGTATCTCGCCAAAAATAGGCACCCACCAAAACGAAGTGGCAAGCGCCGCGAGACCGATTCCGAAAAGAAATGCCTTGCTTGGTTTTTGCCCCTTAAACATGTCTGCGGCAAAAAATATCAAAACAAGCCCGGAAACGCTCAAAAAAGACCTGCCATGAAAAAGCACTAAGGGAACCAAGATGACAGCAAATTGAACAGGGTTTGATTCAATAAAAAACAAAACAGCAGTTAAAAATAAGAGAAGACCAACAGTTTCCGGAATCGGTGCAAACGAACGCATCAGCACCCAGGGCAAAAGGCACACGACAAGACCTGTCAAACGCGAAGACATCGGGTTTTTAATGAACCGGTCTGCAATGCGCCTTGAAATAAAATAAAAAGAAGCAATGAAAAAAAATGACATAACCATCCACACAACAGAAACGTCAAGCCCTGAAAGGATTGAAAGCTGCGCTGAAAACACATCGAAAAGAGGTGAATATATATGGGTTATCGGCTGCCCGTAGGTAAAATTCAAAAAAGGAAAAGACGTTGTCCGGATTATTTCAGCAACTGTCGCTGCTCTTTCCCACTGGTCTGAAACAAGAAAAAAAGCGCTTTTTGAAATTGCGGCCAGGTTCAAAGTGAAAAGAATCAGCAAGGACACTGCATCTACGCGGTTAAAAGGAAGCGATTTCCCTGTTGCTTCATCTGGATTATTGCTTTTTTTCATGCGACCGCCCTGTTAAGCTCTTGCGTGCTGTCGCTGCCTGTCCACACCAGAAACTTTTTTGTGCCCGAAACTTTTTTTACGTGAGTTGCAACAGCAATAAGCCCCCATGTAAAGTTGCCTTTCATGTCAACGTCAATCACTGTCTTTAAAGGATTGCTGTCATCTATGCTGTTTATTTTTGAGCCTGATATGGTTTCACCGAGTTTTTCTTTCAGGTCATCCGGCTTTGAATCTGTCCAGAACACCGTGTATATGTTGGTGCCAAGAACACGGTTTTTGTCAAATAAAGTGAATTTTGCCTGGTTTGGGATTGTCAAAAAAACAGGGAAATTGAGGTCGCCGTACATTTCCTCGCGTTCCATGACGTCAAGGTAGCCTTGCGGCCTGAAATTTTTTTCAAGCGCCTGCTCGATTTCTTTTATCCTCACCGGTTTTTCGGAATTCACGTGAATTGAGGCAAGCCAACCGTCAAGCTTCACTTCTTCAACTGAAAACGGCTCGAGAACATGCATCAACGATTTTTCTGTTGTGTCCAGTGGAAAGCCGTAAGCAAAAAGCCAGGTGTCCCGGGCTTCAGGCCCGTTTGAAGAATGATGCAAAAGGCATGCCAGGGAAAAAACAGAATATAAAAGCAGGGCAAGAGCCAGCGCATACACAAACTTTGCCTTGTTTTTTTCCTTTGTTGTTCTTCTGCTTTTGGCAAAAACAAACCCATACCCTGTAAACAGGCCGACCATGGGCACGCAAGCAAGGAATGCGGCCGCGAAATTCACACCCGACAAGAAAAAAGACACCAAAGAAACCACCGTAGTAAGCGCGAACGGCACGAAAAGCTCCGCGTATCCACCGTATCTGCAGAAAGAAATCAAGTTGAAATTTCTTGCTGCAAAAAGACCGGACAAGCCCACTGCAATGCGAAACGGGTGTGAAAATACTCCTCCGTCAAAGAAAGCGATGATAAATATTCCTGAAAGCGACACCCAGAGAAGGTAGTCAAACAACGAGATTGTTTTGAGTTTTGAGTTTATGAAAACAACAGAGGAGACAAAAAAAATAAAAACAACTGCCAAAAGCGCAACATCAAAAAATAAGATTCCCGGCGTATTGACATAAAACGGGTAACCAGTGTCAAAATTTTTAAAGTCGACTGAAACTGTTGAGAGCAGAAGAAATATCGCTGATTTTGTCACGTGGTTGTGCTCAAGGTAGCTCATTTCCCAGCTTGTGACATTGCCCTGCGTTGCGATTGATGCAATGTAGCTCCCTGAATCTGCGCCGATGCTGTACTGCACAAAAAAATGCATAAAAAGACCCAGAATGACTGCTGCCGCTGCGCCTGCAACAAAAACTTTTAATGCAAGTGGACCGTATTCCTGCGTTTTCCTGAGCGCATTTTTGTTTTCGGATAACAGGATGGTTGCAGCTGAAAAAAATGCGGCGTACAAAAGTAAAAAAATTGTTTTCCCCGAGCTTGTGCCTTCAACAAATTGTTTTGCAACAAGGTCCATGAACAATTCCGCCGGACTGAATGCGAAAAAAACAAATAGCAAGGAACATGAAAGCAAAAAAAGGACCATTATTTTCTTCAAAGCCGGCATCATTTCACCTTTAGCGGATTTTGCGCCTGTAATAATAAACACATTAAAAATACACAGGACATTTATTTGAATATGAACCCTGTGTTCATGCCCCACAACACAAGGTCAAGTTCGTCAAAAGGGATATTTATTTTCTGCGAAAATTTTTTGAAAGCAAATTCAAGTTCAAGGTATTTTTTTCTGTCCAGGTTTTTGGGAACTTCTTGTATGGCTCCTGCTTGGACCATGTTTTTCAGTATGTGCCTGTCAAGAATCACAAGGCCTTTCATGCCGGTGTTTCTCAGGAAATGACTTGCTTCTTTCATCCCGATGCCGTTCACGTTTGACGCGAGCCAGTCCCTGATTTCAAACAGGTTCATGTTTTTTGATTTGGCTTCTTTCATTATCTCAAGGCGTCTTGATTTTGCTTCAAGCAGGTAGCGTGTCTTGTTGTTGTGAAATCTGATATTTTTCAAAAACGGCTTTGGATCCAGATCAGTGTGAATAAAATCATTTTCCCTGAGCTTTTTAATGCACGCGTCGGATTTCAACGCGCTTGACTGCGGGGTAAGCAGGCAAAAACAAAGCTCATAAAAAACATCGTCTTCATTTAGCTGCGTGAATTCCAAAAGCCTTTTTTTTATCTCTCCTTTTTTCCCGGCGTAAAACTCTTTAATGTTTTCCCTAAACAATTCAATCTGGTCAGAAGAACGCAAAGTTCTATTTTTATGCTTTTGTTTGTTGATCATTTTATCTGACACATCTAAAGAACTATTTTTATCACACATCTAAAGAAATATTTTTATACTTCTTATATGTTATTATTGAAAAAATATGTTATTATTGAAAAAATTATCAATCAAAAAAAGTTAAAACAAAATCTAAAATTAAAGGGGTTGTTCAAATGGTTTTCATTATTTGCCCTGCTTGCGGGGAAGACGTTAAAATTTCCGATGAAGCAAAAGAAGGAGATGTTATCAGATGTTCAAGTTGCAATTCAAAACTTGAACTTTACAAAGTAAAACATGAATTTGAAGCGGAAGTCATTGAAGAAAGAGACATTGACACCAATTATTTTCAGGACGAAGACGATGAATATTAAGTTAATTGCTAATTTTTGACAATCCCTTTGTTGTTAATTACCGGCAAGTTACAACAACAAACTATTTCTTTAAGTAGTAACTTATCTGTTTGCATGACTGAAAAAAATATTTACATTGATATTGAAACCACAGGTCTTTCAAAAAAATCAGACCAGATAACCGTGGTCGGGGCGTTTAACGGAGAAAATTTTACGCAGCTTGTGGCAGGGCACAACCTTTGCCTTGAAAATCTCCAGAAACTTTTTGAAAACCCAAGCCGGATTGTGTCATTTAACGGAAAGCGTTTTGATCTGCCTTTCATAACAAGGCATTTCAGCGAACTTGAAATTGACTGCAGGGAACACTGTGACTTGATGGAGCTTGGCTGGGCTCTTGGGCTGAGCGGGGGTTTAAAATCACTTGAAGTGCAGCTCGGGCTGTCAAGGCAAAGCGGTGTTTCAAACGGCTTGGAAGCGGTTTTGCTCTGGAACGATTTTAAATCAAACGGCAACGAGGAATCCCTGACAAAACTTCTTGAATACAACAGGGAAGACGTGATGAACCTGGTAACACTTGAAAAAGTCCTCAAAAACATGGCTTTGGAGCGTAATGAAAATGGGTTTTGAGTTTGATCCTGCCAAAGACGTCCGGTCCCACCTGGACATCATTATTGAGAGGCTTGAATTGCCTGAACTGTTCAAAACAAACATAGTCTGCATGAGGAGTTCAGGCTCAAAGGCAAGGGCGTACGCAAGAATCTGGTCTTTTCCAAGGATCTGGCAGGCCGCGCTTGACATAGAACCCCATTACATAATAGAAGTACTTTCACACCACTACGACCCCTTAAGTTATGATAAAAAGACAAGGGTCTTGATTCATGAGCTTCTTCACATCCCGAACACATTCAGCGGGGCAGTGCGCCCGCACAAGTTTTTCAACCACAGAATAGATAAAAAAGCAGTTGACAAGATTTACAGGGATTTCGTGAACTGTGAAAAAACACAAGACCTTTGATTTTCACATGCAGGGATTTTGATTTTCAAACCAAACCTTTTGATTTTCAAACCGCTTAAAAGAACAGCACAACCACTACGTTGTAAACCGAGTGGGCTATCGTGGTTTCTTTCACGCTCTCGCGCATGAAATACATTGCGCTCCAGAACAGGTTCAAAAAGAAAAAGAGAACCAGAAAAGGCACCATCGGAAGGGAAAAAAACATTATCTTGGGTATGTGTATCAGTGCCGCAAGCAATGCTGTTACAATAACCGGTATCAGGCCTGTTGAAAAAATCCCTGAACCAGTTGAAAAATTTGCTGAAAGGGATTTTTGTATCCCTTCCCTGAAAAAAGCTTCTTCTGCAAACGGAAATAAAAATCCTATGAGAAGAAGCTGTAAAACATTGATTTCGACAGGGTAGTGCGCGAAAACAGGGACAAATCCAATCAATGAATACACAAGGAGCATAGCAGAACACACCAGACCTGTGGTTATTGCAACAGGCACGCTTCCCGAATATCTTATTTTTCTTAGTGCAAACACTGAAAGGAAAAACGAATGGAAGACAAATGATGCAAAAAGCCAGCCGTTGAAATTAAAAATCCTGAAAATGAAAAGAAGCGCGGAATAGAAAAAAACGCTCAGCAAAAGAATTGAAAAATAAACCCAAAAATTGCTTTTTGCTTTTTCCAAAAACGTTTTTCGCGAATTCAGATTCTGCCTGTTTGTTTTACCTGGTCTGCTTGCAACGGCCTGATTTTTAACAGGCTTTGCAGTCGCTTGATTTTTAACGGTTTTCACAGGGCCTTGTTTTCTCCCCTGCTTTGCAGCGGGTTTTTTTCCGGGTGTTTTGCGTCCTTTGGTTTTTGCTTTTTCTATTGTCATCTTATCACTGTTTATCACTGTTGACCACTGATTATCCAAAAAGTTACTTTTTGTTCTTAAGACTTTTCACTTTCATGATTATTTTTCTGGTTGAAGAAAGCTCAAAATCCGTGTTTTGGGAAAGCCTGATTATTTTCGCGTGAAAATTTCTTTTTTCAAGCTCTTTTGAAAGGTCTTTTTCATCAAAGTGCTGGTCAAACCCGAGAACAATTATGTCAGGCCTTATTTCCTGCAAAGGTTCAAACATGTCCTTTTCGCTTCCAAGCAACGCACAATCCACCGGCTTCAACGAAGAGACAATTGCCAGGCGCTGCTTTTCAGGTATAACCGGCTTTTGCTTGTGTTTTATGGTTGAGTCCCTTGACACAATTACAAACAACTCGTCTCCAAGTCTTTTTGCCTCTTCCAAAAAAGCAATGTGGCCGGGGTGAACCAAGTCAAAAGTACCTGTTGCAAGAATCCTTGTCAAAAAACCAACTCGCTAATTAGATGCATTAAATCCCGTAATAGCATTCAATCCTATAATAAGCAAACAAATTATAAAGTGTTTTACATTTATTAATACATGACTGAACTCGTTCTCGATTCAGACACAATAAAAGTGTTGTCTGTTGATACAAGGCTTGACATACTAAAACTTCTTTCGGAAAGGCGCAGGACTGCAACAGAGCTTTCAAAAAACCTTGAAAAGCACGTTACCACAATCAGAACACACCTTGAACTGCTTGAAAAAGCACAGTTAGTCAACAGGATTGAAAACAACCACAAATGGGTTTATTTTCAGCTGACAAAAAAAGGCTCAATGCTTGTGGAACCAAAACCCATGACTTCAATGAGATTCATGTTCACTGCTGCGGCAGCCCTGATAGGTTACGCGTTCTGGGGAATATTTGTAATGCTCTCAAAAACCCGGACAGCAGGCCTTCCGATTCCAAAGGCACTGGAAAAAACCTATACCGCATCCATTGAAAGCGCGGGGGCAAACGATGCTGCAATGGATGGTGCAAGAAGCGCTGTTCAACAGGCGACAGAACCTGCTTCAATAGCGGCTATCTTTGACCCGACGCTGTTTCTTTCAGTGATACTTGCATTGTTTTTGGGTTCGGTTCTCATCGGATACATATTTTCCTGCAAAAAAAGGTCAAAATAACAAATCACATAATAAAGAGATAAAAAGGAAAACAATAAAGGGAAAAAGATGAAAACCAAAAACGCTTCAAACAAAACACACATTGTTATCGCTTTGCTTCTCGTTGGTTTAGTCGCACTTTCGGGTTTCAACACGTTTTTAACGCCGGACACGGGATACAGCCATGCTATTGAAAACGCGGGTGCTGCAGGAATCATACTTTCGCTTGTCTGGTTTTCGTTTGTGTTTTTTTCATGAACTGTTTTTGCAGGCGAATCCACAAGGTTTATTAATTAAAATGCAGAGATATATTACGTTTTCAAGTCAAATTTCATAAAAAAATTAACCATGTTTTATAACGCACTTCCTCATTTGTTATATGGCGTGCACATTAAAACACATTAAAACAAAAAATCAATTTTGAAATCAAAAAATTAACCCAGTAAACCTTGATTTTGGGGCCGTGGCTTAGTTTGGTTAAAGCGTTCGGCTGATAAACCCTTGTTTGGACACCGAAAGATCGCCGGTTCAAATCCGGTCGGCCCCACTTAAAATTAAAAACCAAATTCTCACAATTGCTGCAGGCAGGCAGCAATGAAAGCAAGAAAGGCAAAAGCATTTAAAATTCATTGCACTTTTATAAAAGAGCAGCATATTGTCACTGCTGCATAAACAAGTATTATCCGGTGATTTAATGTCTGACGTGCTGAACCCGTTCGGAGAATCAAAAATAGAAAATTATGACCACCTGTTCAAGGAATTCGGCTTAAAGCCGATTGATTCATTACTGTCAAGGCTTCCGAACCCGCACCGGCTTTTCAGGCGAAAAATAATCATTGCTCACCGTGACCTTGACAAGCTTCTTGATGCGTTTGAAAAAAACAAGAAGTTTGCTGTCATGAGCGGGATAAAACCGTCCAGTGCATTTCATCTCGGGAGCAAGATGGTCGCGGAGGAAATAATTTACTTTCAAAAAGAGTTCAAGACCCAAACCCACTACTCTATTGCAGACCTTGAGTCCCTTGTCGACAACAAAATTTCATTGGAGGAAGCCGAAAAAAACGCTATTGACAACGTTGCAGACCTTCTCGCGCTCGGCCTTGACGCGAAAAAAACATTTATCTACAGGCAGTCGCAGCAACAGGACGTCAAAAACATGGCTTTCGAGGCTTCAAATCATGTCACAAACAACATGCTTAAGGCAATTTATGGCAAGCAGCACACAGGGATTTATTTCGCTGCACTGACTCAAGTCGGAGACATTCTTTTGCCTCAGCTGCCGAAATTCACCGGCAAAAAAATCGTGGTAGTGCCTGTCGGTTTTGACCAGGACCCGCACATGAGGCTTACGCGGGATATTTCAAAAAAGATAAATTTAATTCCGCCCGGTTCAATTTACCACAAGTTCATGAGAAACTTAAGCGGCGGGGCAAAAATGAGCAAAAGAGACCCTTCAAGCATGCTTACCATGAACGACCAGCCTCATGTCGCAAAGAAAAAAATAATGAGAAGTTTCACCGGGGGCAGGGAAACAGCTGAAGAGCAAAAAAACCAAGGCGGCCGACCGGAAATATGCATGGTTTTTGAGCTTGCGAACTTTCATTTTGTTGAAGACGACAAACTTCTAAAAGAAATATTTTCGACATGCAAAAGCGGGGCGCGAACATGCGGGGAATGCAAGGCACAGGTTGCAGACATCGTCGCCAAGGCGCTTGAAAGCCACCAGCTGAAAAAACAAAAGCTTGTGGGCAAAGCAAAAGAAATTGTATGCAGGCAAAACCTGTAATAAAAAGTTTTATTTACAACGCAATCCAATAAAAGTACAGCAGTTTAAAGGCATTTTAATGAACATATTCAAACAGTTTAAAAAAATTAATTTTACTTTTGCTATCTTACTGGCTGTTTTACTGGTTGGTGTGCTTGTCACTGGTTGCATTGTGGAAAACAATGGCTTGCCTGCGGACAAAGCTGTGGTAAACGAACCCCTGGCACTTCCTGTGAAAAACCAACCTGAACAGGTTGATCCTGAAAAGGCTGTGATTGAAAAATACAGGACAGAAATCAACGAATGCGCTTCAAAAGAAGACGAGTACTACAGGAACTCGTGCCTGATTGAAGTCGCCAAAAAACACAAAGACCTGTCTGTATGCGAACTGGTGAAAGTAAGCAACCCAAACATCACAATAAGAAAAAGCGAGTGTTTCGGTGAAGTTGGAAAAGAAATGCTTGACAAGTCAGTATGTGAACTGGCAGCAGATGTTGCCATAAAAGACAAATGCGTGCTTTTTATTGCAATTGAAAAGCAGGACATTTCTCTTTGCAAGAACATAAGTGATTCATATTACCGCACGGAAGTGTGCGAAAAAAGAATAATAGACAACTGATTTAGGCAATCCCATGGAAAGCATTGAAGAAATCAAAAAAAGAAAACTTGAAGAAATGAAGGAAAAAATGAAAAACGTGGTAAAAATGACTGAAATAACTGTTAATGACAGCAACTTTGAAGAAAACGTGATAAAAAAGTCTTTCAAGACACCTGTTGTAGTTGACTTTGGGGCTCTCTGGTGCGGGCCGTGCAGAATGCTCGGGCCGGTTCTTGAAAATCTTGCAAAAGAATACGATGGAAAATTTATTCTTGCAAAAGCTAATGTTGATGAAAACCCCAACTCAAGCCAGCAATACAAAGTAATAGGAATTCCCGCAGTAAAAATGTTCAAAAACGGCGGGATTGTTGACGAGTTCACAGGAGCACTGCCTGAAAACAGTGTAAAGCAATGGCTTGACAAAAACCTTGGCTGATAAAAGCATAAAACAAGCTTTAAAGGAGAGTGAAAAAATGAGTGAAGATTCTGTTTTGATTACCTGCGACCAGCCGATACTTGAAGTTGTTCAAAAATACCCGCAGACAATAAAAGTGTTTGCAGAGCACGGAATGGGCTGCATCGGATGCGCTGCCGCAAGATTTGAAAACATTGAAGAAGGGGCAAAAGCCCACGGCATAGACGTAGAAGAGCTTATGAAAAAATTAAACGAAACAGCAAAATAAGAAAACTGACACAGTACAACTGCAATAGAGAAAAATGCAAGAGCAAAAAACTAAACCGCAAAACATTTATTTAGAGAAAACAACATATAAACAGGTCTTTTTTTAATTTTGACTGCCGGAAAACAAAAGCCGGTCATTGCATGCAAAATAACATGCGAAACAAAAAGATAAAAAATTCTAATAAAACCGAGATGTGGGGAGTTCCTGAATCGGAAAAGGTGAAAACAATGGGAATGTACAACGAGATGGGAAAGACTTTCAAGGAAGAGTACAAGGGAAAAGACACATATTTTAAATCCGCTTACAAGCAAAGGCTTATCGGGTACAGGAAAGAAAACCATGGTGTTGTCAGGGTGGCGCGACCGACCAACATAAAAAGGGCGCGTGAACTCGGCTACAAGGCAAAACAGGGAATAATCGTTGTCCGTTCAAGGATAAGAAGGGGCTCTCTCAGAAAAGGGCTCCCGACACGCGGAAGAAAACCGAAAAAAATGGGCATTTCAAAAATCACGGCAGGAAAACCACTTCAAAGGATTGCGGAAGAAAGAGCTGCCCGCAAGTATTCAGGCATGGAAGTCCTTAACTCTTATTTTGTGGGCGAAGACGGAAACCACAAGTATTTTGAAGTGATCCTTGTCGATCCTGCAAACCAGTCGATTCAAAGCGACAAAGACCTTGGCTGGATATGCAGCCAAAAACACTCCGGAAGAGTATTCCGGGGGAAAACAAGTGCGGGCAAGAAATCCAGGGGACTCAACAAAAAAGGATTCGGCACTGAAAAAATCAGGCCAGGTGTAAACGCAAACCTTGGAAGAGGCAAGTAAAAGCTTCATAGATAACATGTGAAATATATGTTTGTTGACTTTCACTGCGAGTTTTTTGACCCAGACCTTTTAAAAGAGACAGGTTTTGAAAAAATAGTGGTTAAAAGGCATTTTTCGTCTGTTTCCGAACTTGAAAAACTCAAAAAGGAAATAAAAGACAAAAACGTTGTTTTCGGAGCGGAAATAACCGCTTCAAACCAGGGAGAATTATCCAGGAAAATAACCGAGTTTTCAAAATCAGCCGACATCATCACTGTGCACGGCGAAACACCCGAAATAAACCGCCTGGCTGTCCGGGACAAACGCGTGCATGCGCTGACTCACCCGCAGTCGATTAAAAACGCGGGAATAGACCATTCAACTGCAAGAGTGGCCTGTGACAATGGCGTGGCTCTTGAGATACAGCTCTTCCAGCTGCTTCACTCTCACGGGATGCAGAAGTCAAGGCTCATGCATTCAACCATGAACGCAGTGAGGATTGCGGACAAGTACGGGATGCACATAATTTTTTCAACAGGGGCAAAAACAAAGTGGGATTTGCGCAGCGCGCAGGACATGGTATATCTTGCAATGGCTTTCGGGCTTGAAAAAGACGCTGCCAAAAGAACGCTTTCCTCGCTTCCGGAAAGCATAATTTCGGAGGCGAAAAAATGAAAAACAAACTCAAAGCGCTTCCCGCAACAATAAGGCAAAAAAAGCGATACCTCGCCTTAAAGACAGAAAGTGAAAAAGAGCTCAACTGTGCTGACCTGTCAAAACTGCTTTGGCAGGAAATGATTCTTTTAACAGGTCATTTTGGAACCGCAGAATCAGGTTTTTGGATAATCGAGACATTCGGGTCAAAAAACACGTCTTTTGCAATCATTGCCTGCGAAGTGCAAAAATATGAAAAAGTCAGGGCAGCGCTTACCTTGATAACTTACCTCGGGAACTCAAGGGTGCGGCCGAAAGTTCTTGGAGTTTCCGGAACCCTCAAAAAACTAAGAACAAAGTATTTAAAGAATACAGTCCATTATTAACTATATATTATATAAAAAAGAACGATATCATGAAGCATAAAATGCTTTCGCTTATCTTGTATATGAGGTGAATAAATGTACAGTCCTGTTTCTGCACAAGCTTATGATCGGGCAATAACCGTGTTTAGCCCGGATGGAAACCTTTACCAGGTTGAATACGCGGGAAAAGCCGTTGAAAAAGGAACCCTTGGCGTGGGTTTGATTTACGACAAGGGAGTATTGCTTGCGGCTGACAAGAAAGTCAGTTCCAAGCTAGTGGTTGAAGAATCAATTGAAAAAATATCCATGATTGATTTTCACATCGGGACAGTTTCTTCAGGTCTTGTTGCAGACGCAAGGCGCATTGTCGAATACTCGCGTGAAAAAGCGCAGGAAAACAACATCGTTTACAGCGAGCCGATCAACGTGGAAACACTTACAAAAGAGATATGCACGCTAAAGCAGATGTACACCCAATACGGAGGCACAAGGCCTTTCGGGATATCTTTTTTGATAGCTGGAGTCGACAACACAGGAATCAGGCTTTTTGAAACCCTTCCAAGCGGAACACTAACTGAGTACAAGGCAGTGGCAGTTGGAATGAGCAGGTCTGAAGTGATGGACCTTTTTGAAAGCAAGTACAAGGAAAACAAAACAAAAGACGAGGTTGCAACGCTTGCAATCCAGGCTCTTGACCTTGTGACTGAAGACGAAAAGCTTAACGAGAAAAGAGTTGACATGGCTTTCGTTGATTCTGAAACAAAGAAATTCACAAAAGTCGAAAAAGACCAGATTGCCAAATACATTTCAAAGTCAGGAGCATAAAATGGTTTCTGTTGACAAGGCAGTTATCGCCCGCCTTGAAAAAGAAGGACATCACTTTGAAATCTTGGTTGATGCCGAAAAAGCAATTGAATACAGGAAAGGAAAAGAAACCAGCCTTGAAGAAACTTTAGCTGCAAACGAAGTGTTTTCAGATTCAAAAAAAGGAGAGCACGCTTCAGTAGAACATCTTGAAAAAGCGTTTAAAACAACAGTTTTTGAAGAAATCGCTGACAGGATACTTAAAAAGGGAGAAGTCCAGCTTACAACAGAGTTAAAAAGACAAATCACTGAAAACAACAGAAAAAAAATCATTAATTTAATTGCGTCAAAAGCCGTTGACCCGAAAACTCACGCACCGATTCCTGCTCTCAGGATTGAAACCGCAATGGACAACGCGGGGATTCACGTGAACCCCATGAAGGATCCGGGCGAGCAAGTAGAAGAGGTAATAAAAAAAATAAGGTTGATACTTCCGATAAAATTCGAAACAACAGAATTGTCAATAACTGTTCCGGCATTGTTTACTGGAAAAACATATTCTTTTGTGCATTCGCTTGCACCTTCAAAAGAAACCTGGCAGAGCAATGGGGACCTGCAGGTAATTGTTTCGATTTCGACAGCAAGTCAAGGGGAACTTTATTCAAAGCTAAATAAAATGACTAACGGAAACGTGGTTGTTGAAATATTGAACATAAAATGATTATTTATATGTAACATATAAAGCATACTGTCACATACACACATGCCATCAGATTGACTAAAAAAGGAGTGCTAAAATGAATATTGTCACACCCGGGGAACTTATTTCAGAAGAACAGATAAAAACAAACCAAGGGGTTTTTTCAAGGCACGGAAAATTTTATTCCAAATTTTACGGGATACTCAATTCAAGAAATGACTTCACGGCAGTTAACGCGTTAAACGGAGTTTATCTCCCTAAAAGAGAAGATGTTGTAATCTGTTTTGTTGAAGATGTCAAGTTTTCCGGCGTGGTTGCTGACATAAACTCGCCTTACCAGGCTTACATGCAGACCAAGGATTCAAGAATCCGGTTTGAAATGCATAATGTGTTTGCAGCAACTGTAATTGACGCAGATAGCTCTCAGAACATCCTGCTTGACTACCCTGAAAAACTCACAGGGGGAACAGTTATAAGATTCCCCCCTTTGAAAATACCAAGGGCAATCGGAAGGAATGCTTCAATGGTAAAAATGATCAAGGATTTGACAGGATGCAAGATAATAATCGGAAAAAACGGGCGCATTTGGATCAATGGTGAAAACCAGAACCTTGCAAAAAAAGCTTTTGAAATGATATCAAAACAAGCGCACATTCCTGGTTTAACAGAGCGCGTGCGAAAATCGCTTGAAGAAAACAATCAAAATTAAATGTTCAATTAACGAGGGATTCAATGATATTAGGGAAAAAAAATCAGGAAAAAAAATACGTCGACAAAGGAAAAAGACTTGACGGCAGAAAAACAGACGAACTAAGACAGATTGACATCGAGGTCGGGGTCATTGACCAGGCTGACGGTTCAGCTTTTGTCCAGTGGGGGAAAAACAAAGTTTATGCTGCAGTTTACGGCCCAAAGGAATGCCTTCCAAGGCACACTCAAAACCCGCTTAAAGCAGTTTTGAGGTACAAATATAACATGGCGCCTTTTTCTGTAAGCGACAGGATAAGACCCGGTTACTCAAGAAGAAGCGTTGAGATATCCAAAGTTTCAAGACTTGCTCTTGAAAAAACACTGGTCTTAGAGGACTTTCCAAAAACAGCAATTGATGTTTTTGTGGAAATAATCCAGGCTGATGCAGGAAGCAGGGCTGCGGGAATAACCGCGGCAAGTGTTGCGCTTGCAGACGCAGGAATACCAATGACTGGGCTTGTAAGTGCCTGTGCGGTCGGAAAAGCCGGAGGGCACATAATTCTTGACATGACAAAAGAAGAAGAAGACGCGCCCGACGCCATTGATCTTCCGGTAGCGTATGTTCCTGAAACAGGCGAGTTCACTCTTGTCCAGATGGACGGGGAGCTTCAAAGAAAAGACTGGGACGAACTCATAGAACTGGCTGTCAAGGGCTGTGAAATGGTAGGGGAAAAGCAAAGGCTTGCCTTGAAAAAAAAATACGAAGGTGAAGTAAATGAGTAAGACAAATCTTTATTGGGTAATAAAAAAAGACAGCCTTTTAGCAGACCTTTCCCATGGAAAAAGGTCAGACAAAAGAAAATTTGACGAGTACCGAAAAATAACTGTTGAAAAGGGCGTTTCAGATACAGCTGAAGGTTCTGCAATGGTCCAGATGGGAAAAACAAAAGTAATTGCAGGCGTGAAAATTTCTGTCGGCACCCCGTATCCTGACAGCCCTGACAAGGGGACCATGATGGTAAACGCTGAACTTTTGCCGCTTTCATCTCCGGATTTTGAACCCGGCTTTCCAAGCGAGGACGCAGTCGAGCTTTCAAGAGTGGTTGACAGGGGAATAAGAGAATCCCATGCAATTGATTTGGAAAAACTCTGCATCCGTGAAGGCGAACTGGTTTATTCGGTCTTCGTTGACATTGACATAATAAACTATGACGGCAACTTGTTTGATGCCTGCGAACTTGCAGGAATTGCTGCTTTGGAGGACACCAAACTCCCGAAAGTAAAGGATGAAAAAATAGTCGAAGGCGAATTCACCGGAAAACTTCCAATCAACCACCAGCCCATTGAATGCACCTTTGCAAAAATTGGCGAGCACATATTGCTTGACCCTGACCTTGAAGAAGACAACTGCAAAGAAGCGGCTTTTACAATTGCTATAACTGAAAAAGACGTAATTTGCGCCATGCAGAAAAGGGGCTCAAAGCCGTTCACAAAAGACGAGCTTACGTCCATGATTGACACTGCAATTAAAGAATCCAAAAAATTAAGGTCAAACTTGTAAATTTTTTAAAATAAACAGAGGGATCTATATGACTACAAAAAAAGTGGGCGTATCAGGAAGATTTGGTCAAAGATATGGCCTTAAAAACAGGAAACAAGTGAAAAAAATCGAAGAAGTTGAAAGAAAACTTCATATTTGTCCGGGTTGCGGGCTTCCAAAGCTTAAAAGGACTTCAAACGCAAGATTTGAATGCAAAAAATGCGGGAAAATATTCACGGGCGGCGCATACATACCGCAGACGCTTGTCGGCAAAACCGTGAAAAGAATAATCACGCAAAAAAATGCTTCCGCTTCAGAAAAAATATTCGAGCTTGATGAAGCTGAATCAAAAGGCGATCTGGAACAAGAAGCCGAAGTCGTCGGACTCGCGCCAAAAGAAAATGAAGCAGACGAAGTCATCGGACTCCAGGCAAAAGACGAAACTGTCGGACTCGCGCCGGAAAAAGAGGAAAAGTCAGAAGATGGGAAAAAAGAAGAAACTGTCGGGCTTGTTGCTGAAGAAACCGAAACAAAAAAAAGCGAGTCTTCTTAAAGGTGATGCCAAATGTATATTTGCGGAACATGTAAAAAGGAAATTAATGACCTGCCTCAGGGCTCAACAAAGTGCCAGTTTTGCGGGGGAAGAATCCTTTTCAAGCAAAGGCCTCCAGTAGTAAAAACCCTGAAGGCAAGATAATCAACAGACTACAAAAGAAAATCTGCAAACTGATAAAATGGGAGTCATAATTACAACTTCAAGGTCCCCAAAGCGAAAAACCAGGGCTTTTTCAAGAGAACTTGCAAAAATGGCTCCAGACGCAGAGTATAAAACACGGGGCAAGCAAAACATTGATTCCCTCATTGCCTTTGCCAGAAAAAACGGCAAATCAAGAGTTCTTATTGTTTCCGAACGACACGGTGAAGCGTCAAAAATAGAAACCGCTGAAGTCAGTGAAAAGAACTGGGTGTGGGTAAAGGAAGTTTTCAGCATAAAAAACGTGAAGCTTCAAAAAGAGTTGTGCGGTTTCAAGACAAATGCCGTTTCAGAAGACATTGACATAACCGGTTCAAAGCTGCTTGTCAAACTGCTGTCAGGCATACTCAACGTGAAGCCCGCAAAAGACAGTGAAATTGCCTGGAAGCAAAAAAAGAACCTGATCTGCGTTTATAAAAATAATGAAGCCGTCGGGCCTTCGTTTATGATCCACAGCATAAAGGACGGGGAAACAAATGAATCAATCGCTTTCAATTGAATTTGATTTCGACAACGAAAAGTTGTGCAAAGCGGTTGAAAAAAGCGTTGGCTTGACTTCAAAAAGAAAAAAAATGAGGTCAAGTTCAAACGTAAAACGCGCGGGAAAAACCCTTTCAGTGAAAATCGACGCAAAAGACAAAACAGCACTTAGGGCAGCCGCAAATTCAATGCTGCGCTGGGTGAGCATGGTCGAAGACATTTCAACGTTAATAAACAGCTTTAAAATACATACTCAATAACAGGGTGAATACTATGGAAAATGAAAACACGGGAAATATACCAGGACAACTGCAGGAGCAAATCAACCAGTTCAGGCAGGTTCAAATGCAATTGCAATCGGTTTCTTACCAGCTGCAGCAAACAAAACTTCAGCAGGATTTATCTGAAAAAGCAATCACAGAACTTGAAAAAAAAGACACGGGAGATGTCTTCAAGTCTGTCGGGGGAATCCTTATTTCCTGCGACAGCAAAGAAGTCTTGGACGAGCTGAAGGAAAAAACAGAGACTCTTTCGGCAAGAACAGAATCTCTTGAAAAGCAAAACGAAAGAATTTCACTTAAACTGGCCAGCATGAAAAAAGAAATCGAGTCAAAAATGGCAGCAGGTAAAGACAGTGAATAGCATTACTTCGTTTATAAAATCGTTTCCCGGCGGAAAAGTGATTGTTTTAGGCCACAAGAACGCTGACGTAGACGCGGTTTCAAGTGTTTCTGCGCTTTCGTTTGTTCTTGAAAAATACAATCCGTCAATCAAGGCAGTTCCTTCAATAGCTGATGACGCAAACCTGCTTTCAATGCATCTGGTTGAAGAATTCGGCTTGTCCATAAATTTTTTGAAGTCTTTTGGCGATGCGAAAGCTGTTTTTGTGCTTGACTCAAGTTCAGTTGACATGCTTGGAACACTCAAAAAAGAATTGCTTAATTTCAAGGGTCCTGTTATAATGATTGACCACCATGCCAGAAAAGATGAAATGGTCTCTTTAATGACTCATTGCTGGACAGACGAATCTTTTACTTCAACTGCCGAAATGATTTACGAAATCTCAAAAGACCTTGACGTGAAACTGTCAAAAAACATCCTGAGTTTTATTGCAGCTGCCATAATGACTGATTCTGCAAATTTCATGGCTGCGAGTTCAGGAACATTTCGGAGAATTGCAGAAGTTCTTGAGGAGAGAAACATTAAATACCGGGACATTCTCTCAACAATGGTTATCCCAAGCGATGTTTCTCAAAAAATAGCCAAGTTAAAAGGAGCAAGAAGAAGCAAGATATACCGTGTCGGTGATTTTATAATTGCAACAAGCAAAGTCAGTTCTTTTGAATCATCGGTTGCCGGTTCTCTTTTGAAAATCGGGGCAGATGTTTCTTTTGTTGTCGCAGAAGAAAAAAAGGAAATCCGCCTGAGTGCAAGAGCCACCCCTTCTTTTATCAAAGCAACTTCCATTAACCTGGGAAAGGACATCATGCCTGAAATTGAAGAAATAATTTCCGGTTCAGGCGGGGGACACGCCGGCGCAGCAGGAGCAAACGGGTCAAACCCGAAGTCTGCTGACAAAGCTCTTGAAAAATGCATTGAAAAAACAATTGAGATAATCCAGAAAACAGATGTGAAAGCAACAAAGGTCAGTTACTGAACACTGATTAACCGTATGCTGCCCAAAAAACCATTTTGAGATTTTAAGATATCCCGAATGTCAGATAATTTCTGTCCTTTCAAAAAACTGAATTTTAACCAGGTCATAGAGAGCCGAGGAAACAAAAACCATCTGAAGCACAATAAATATGATATCTCCAATAAAAATGCTGTACGTCGCTAAAAAAGCCCTCCGAAAACATAGTAAATGTCTTCAGTTTTTCTTTTTTTAACCAGTATCCCAATGGAAATAAATATGATTCCAAAAGCGCCAATAAGCTTGAAAAAAAGGTCAATCATAACACCAACTCATCCTGAAAACCATAACATCAATCTACCTTAAAAACCATTACATCAGCTTATTCTCAGCGGTGCTGAGTAAACTTTTATTTTGGAGTTGAGTTCTGTAAGAGTTATATTATACTTGTTTGAAATCTCAACCGCTGAGTTGAGAGGCGTTTTCGTGCAAACAACAATGGGTATCCCAAGCCTGCAGCATTTCAAGATAAGTTCTCCTTTCGGAGTGTAGTTTGCCAAAAGAAAACTTCTTCGAAAATCAAATTTTTCAAGAATCGCCTTGCCCACGACTTTGCTGAAAGCCATGTTTTCGTTGGTGTCCTCTGCAATGAACTCGTTTCCGTTTGCATCAAAAAGGCCGTTTGAATAAACTGAAGACACGTTTTTGCTCAGCGAAGAACGATCAAAAAGAACTTTGCGTTTTTTGAATATCATGTCTTTGTCAAGCCTGAAGTTGCATTGAAGCTGTTCTAATTTTGAGTATTTTTCAAGCAGGTATTCTTCAGTGATGCTGTCCATCCTGAAATCAAGCTCAGGCCCTGCTTTAATGTTTATGTCTCCTTTTCCGACAGACACGCTTTCAATTTCATTGACATCGTCAAGGTAACCCTCTGTTACCAGGTGGCCGATCGCCGCCTGTTTCAAAAGATACGGCGTTACATCTATATCGCATACAAACTTGCCGTTGACATAAATCGAGATTATTGAATCAACAGCAATTGAAGACCAGTCAGTTCCCTTGTTTCCTTTGTCGTCAAACAAGGTTACTTTTACCCCTTTAGTGGTTTCCATTTTTCCCCCGTTTATTATATGTTGTTTTTGCTTATTAATCGTTTCTGGAACATTACTTTAAACAACTGTCAAGGTTTTTAAAAAACCTGTCAATATCAGTTTTCACAATGGTCCCTCCTGCAGCGTAAGGATGGCCTCCCCCGAACCCATCAAGCCCATGCATTGCTGAATGCACCACTTTCCCGCAGTCAAACTCTCCCGAGCTGTTCCTTACGCTCATGTTTATTTTCTCAGGGTATTTGTCGCTTTGACTGCACACAACCACAAGATAGTCCAGATATTTTGCTGCCACAACACTTGCAATTGTTCTTGATCCCTCGCTTTGCTTCATGTTGAGCACAACAATTTTGGCGGAAAGCTTTTTTGCCCCTGCAACTTCACTGCTTACACTATCGTAAAGAACCATTTTTTTGTTCTGGAACATCTCAAAAAGATTTTCAAACCGGTGTTTTTCAGAAAGAAACAAAAGAGGGTTTTTTTGCGCAACGGATTCGTCAATAAGCCTGAAGACTTCGTCTTCGTACTCCTTTGATTTCAAAAAATGATTAAAGTCTACTATCCCCACAAGGTCGTCTGCCAAGGGATTCAGACCGTCTGTACGCATGAACCCAAATTCTTTTCCAAGTGCTTCTTTCAGCGCACTGTTCTTGTCAAACATCCAGTCTGCCCTTGACCCAATTGCAGCAACCCATGAAAGCCCGCTTACGTCCCCGGCAAGAGAGCAAAGATAATACGCAAGGTAAGCGCATGCAAATACCTGGGAATCATCTTCTGTAAAAGTCCTCGGGTCAAAAAGAGTTATGTAATCGCTTTGAATCGGAATCCTGTTGTGATGGTCTATCACAAGGACTTCCTTAATTCCGCGAAACTGCTTAACAAAGTCAGTTAATTTTCCCTGAACAGGAAAATCAGCCATGATTATTTTTGTCGGCCTGAATTCTTCAAAAACCGACATGGTCTCCTGAGCAGGACCTGCTCTTTCAGCGTCAAAAAGAACCCGCCTTTTCCACGGAACTTTTTTTCTTTTAAGAAACTCGCAAAGGATTGCAATGGAACACACCCCGTCACCGTCGCCGTGCCCGAGAACAAGAATCCTGTCCTTTTCGCATGCGTTTTTCAAAAAAGCCACTGCCTTTTTTTCTGCCTCTTCGCCTGCCCCTTTTTTAAAACCAACAACCATAAAAACACCACTAAACAAACAAAATTACATATATTAGTTGATAATTACATATATTAATTGATATATTGATACAAATATTAATACACGTGATTAATACAACGTGAAACAATAAATGGGTTGCGAAACCACAGGAATCTTCAGCTAAACAGCCTTTCAGCTGTTGTTTCTTTTTCCGGTTTCGTGAACGTGTCCTTCTTGCCACAAAGCAAGTTCGTCTTCAATGGTTTTCGAATTTCTCTTCCCCTTTTTGTTCTCGTCTTTTGTTTTTTCCAGGTAAACCTCTTTTTGTTCTATTTGTTTTTTAAATTTTTTCAAACGGAAACTTTTTCTGATAAAAAGCAGGATGAACCCAATGAGCATGATGCAGATAAACCCCAGCAGATGCCCTGAAAATTCTTCCATGAAAGAATTTAATCCAACCAAATCATGTATTAAAAAAACAAACTCCATAACTATTTCCTGCCATTGACTTTTATTATTTCGCGCAGCAATGGTTATTAAAGCAAATGTCTTTCAGAATAAAAAACTATTGAGCGCATGGTCTGATAAGGGAAATTTATTATATTGCCTCGAGTTTATTGATTTCATGGTCTCTGAAATAATCACAATGGGCTCGGCAACAGTTGACATGATTGTCACGTCACCTGATGCCAAATTCATGGAAATTGAAGGAAAACTTTCAGAAAGCAGGTTTCTTTGCCTTGAACTCGGGGACAAGCTCCTCGTGGACAAAATCAGATACGAAAGCGGCGGCGGAGCAACAAACACTGCAGTGGCACTGACACGCCTTGGAAGAAAGACCACGCCAATACTGAAAATGGGAAACGATTTGCACGCAGGGTTTATCCTTGAAGACCTTAAAAAAAACAAGGTCGACTGCTCGCAGATAATCCCTGAAAAAGGCCCCTGCGGCTTTTCAGTCATAATCCTAAGCCCTAGGCATGACCGCGTTATCCTAACATACAAAGGGCAAAACGACCAGCTTGAAAAAAAAGACCTGAACAAAAGCCTGATAAAAGAAACCCCCCTGATGTACCAGTCATCTTTGACAGGGAATGCTTTCAAGACAGGTGCTTTTGCCGCAGGACTGGCCCGTAAAAGCGGAAACACCGTCATGTACAACCCCAGCCTTTACCTGACAGAACTTGGCTACAAAAAAATCAAGCCCATAATAACCAACACTGACATCCTGATAATGAACAAAGAAGAAGCAAGAGTTCTTCTTGGAATTCCTGTCAACCTGAAAAAAAACTTCATAAACGAAATGCTTTGCGACCTGAAAAGCTTCGGACCGCAGATGGTCATTATCACAGACGGAAGCAAAGGAGCTTACGCTTTCGACGGCTCGGCAAAATACTCCATACCGACAATGAACATGGAAATAACTGATACAACCGGTGTCGGTGACGCGTTTGGAGCAGGGTTTTTTGACTGTTACTCAAGAACCGAAAACACTGAAAAATCCCTTAAATGGGCGCTTTGTGTCGCCTCATGCAAACTGAAAAAATCCGGGGCAAAACAAGGCCTTCCGACAAAAAGACAGGCAATCGAGTTTATGAAAAAAACCAAGAAAATTAACGTGAAAAAAGAAAAGATACCCTGATAAAAACAAGTATTAACTTTAATGCGGTGTTGAATTGCCATTTGATGTAATATGTGTCGGAGACGCGAACGTTGACCTCATAACCCAGTTAAGCAGCATGCCTGATTTTGAAACAGAAACAAAACCAAGCGGGTTTGTGTTGTCTCCCGGCGGAAACGCCTGCAATTCGTCTTTTGCTTTTGCAAGGGCAGGGTTAAAAACCGCCCTTGTTTCAAGAATCGGAGACGACTTGTTTGGAACGTTTCTTCTTAAAGAATTCAAAAAATTCAAAATCGACCCCTCGTTCATTGAAAAAACAAGCCTGGAAAAAACAGGGTTTTCCCAGATTTTTGACGTTGAAGGCAAAAAAGCAATTGTTTCAGACAAAGGCGCTTCAAGACACCTGACCTTGAAAAATTTGCCGAAAAAATATGTCCTTTCCTCAAAAGTGCTTTACCTTGGCGGATATTTTCACCTGCCTGCATTTCAAAAAGAATTCCCGAAGTTTCTGCAGAGGATAACAAAACTGAAAAAAACACCTTTTGTATGCTTTGACACCTGCTTTGACGAAAACAACAAATGGATGGACGCACTGGAACCGTTGCTGCCTCACATTGACTTATTGTTCACAAACTCAAACGAACTTCAATACCTTACAGAAGAACGGGAGTTTCGCGCGGGTGCAAAAGCGCTTGTTTCCGCGGGTGCAAAAACTGTAATCGTAAAACTCGGAAAACAAGGGTCTGCGTGTTTCAGGCAAAATTCAGAATTTTACGAAAAAGCCCCTGCAGTGACAGAAATAGACGGAACAAGCACCGGGGACGCGTTCAACGCAGGATTCACTGCCGGAACCCTAAACAACTTATCAACGAAACAATGCCTTGCCCTTGGAAATTTCATGGGGAGCCGCGTCGCAACAGGACTTGGCTCAATCAACGGTCTGCCGTCGAAAAAAGAAATAACTGGCTTTATAAAAAAAGATTATTGAAAAATTGACAAAAATAATCTGGACGTGTTTTTCTGGGTGAACTGAAAAGGGAAATCTCACTGTTTGAAGCAGTCATGTACTGCCTTTGCGTCATAATAGGCGCAGGAATCTACGTTCTTATAGGGATTGCTGCAGGCGAAGCCGGAAACGGCATCTGGATATCTTTTTTCCTTGCGGCGCTGATTGCAGGGTGCACGGGTCTGAGTTATGCGGAGCTTTCTTCAAAGTTTCCGTTTGATTCAGCAGAATACACTTACTGCAACCAGGCGTTCGGAAGCAAAAGAATCGCTTTCGGGATTGCATGGCTGAAACTCGTAACGGCAATGATTGCCGCAGCTGTTGTCAGCCTGGGTTTCGGCGGTTACTTATCAGGCCTTTTGGGAACAGAACCTATTACCGGCGCGCTTGGGATACTTTTTTTGGCGCTTCTGATCAACCTTTACGGAGTAAAAAGCACTATCAGGATAAGCGCCTTCTTAGTGGCAATTACTATCATCGGATTGCTGCTCGTGATTTTCAGCAGTGCCGGGTACATCGGTTCTGTTGACTACTTTGACTTCCAGCTCGGGTGGGGCGGAATATTCGGCGCTGCCGCTTTGATATTTTTTGCATTCATAGGGTTTGAAGACGTTGCGAACCTGAGCCAGGAAACAAAAAACCCAAAAAAAGTCCTTCCAAAAGCAATTATCATTTCAATAATTGTATCAACGATATTGTACACTGTTGTCTCGCTTGTTTGCGTGAGTGTGATCCCCTGGCAGGTGCTGGCGAACTCGCATTCCCCTTTAACTGACGTAGTCCTGGTTACTATGGGCCCCCTTGCTTCAACTGCAATGTCATTCATCGCATTGACCGCGACCGGAAGCACTGTATTTATCCTGCTCTTCGCATACTCGAGAATGATTCTGGGCATGGCGGAAAAAAAATCCCTGCCAAGTGTGTTCACAAAAATTTCAAGACGGTTCGGTTCACCTTACATTGCACTCATTTTTGTGTTTTGTTTAACAGCTTTGTTTGTCTTTTTTGAAAACATGAAATTTATTGCGTCGCTCACTAATTTCGGAGTGCTTTTTGTTTTTGCCACAGTGAACCTGTCACTGATTGTGTTAAGGTACAAGAGAAACGACTTTGAAGACGCTTACAACGTGCCTTTGAATATCGGGCGGTTCCCTGTGATTCCTGCAATAGGCGGGTTGTTTTCTCTTTACATGCTGACAAAACTCAGTCTTGATGTCGCTGTTTTAAGCATGCTGTTGCTTGCGGCGGGAATAATCATTTTCAGCGTGTTCATAAAACCACTGGTTAAATAAAAGCAAAAGCACCTCTTCAGTAAAAAAAACCGAACGTCTTCAACAGAAACAGAGTGCATGTCATGCAAAAGACTTCAGTGCCTCTATTGCAGGGAGCTTTTCACCGCTTAAGTATTCAATGAACGCTTTTCCTGAAAGGCTTATGTAGGAAAAATGACTTGAATCAATATTAAATTCTTTTATTACGGCTGAAGTGTGCCCGCCTCCAAGCAATGAAAAAGCATCTGTTTTTGCAACTGCTTCAAGAACTTTTCTTGTGCCTTCTTCAAACCCTTTCTTTTCATACCTTCCGATCGGACCGTTTACAATTATTTTTTTTGAACGTGAAATTATCCGGCAAAACCGCTTGATGGTCTCTTTTCCAAAATCACCTGTTTCGGCACCTTGCGGAAGATCACATAGTTTGTATTCTTTTCTTTTGTTGTTTTCAATGACTGCCAGATCAACAGGCACCTCTATTTTTTCAGGGTGTTTTTCAAGAAGGTCTTTTGCCTGGGACAAAATATCCCCTTGTTCAAAAATTTCTGCCTTGTCACTGGAAAGCCTGCATCCCTGCGCAAAAACAAAGAGTTCTCCAAGGAGCCCCCCTGCAATAATGTGGTCTGCCTTGTCTTCATCTGCCAGGTGGGTTGCAACAAGCAGTGAATCTTTTGGCTTTGCGCCGCCGAGAACCGCACATCTTGGCTTAAGGGAAGAGTCAAAGCTCTTTTCAATGGACACCAGCTCTTTTTCAAAAACAGGCCCGGGAAAGCTTGGAAGAACAGGCATGAAACCCACAACAGAGGCGTGGCTCCTGTGAGCGACTGAAAATGCATCCAGGACAAACGCGTCAGCCAAAGGCGCAAGATTTCTCACAAGCTCGCTTTTGGCATGGTCTTTCATTTCAAGGCCAAGGGTTTCACCGTCCCAAAACCGGGTGTTTTCAAGGACAAGAATATCGCCGGGCAAAAGACTTTTGATTGCGTTTTGCGCTTTTTTCCCAAGGACATCACTGACATATTTAATCTTTTTCCCGGTGAGCCTGCTTAAAAGAAAAGCGTGTTTTTCAAGGGGCAAAAAATCCTCTTTTCCCTTCCTGCCCTGATGCGACAGCACCACTGTTTTTGCGCCTTTTTGTGAAAACAGTTCAATGGTTTTTGCATGGGCCCTGAACCTGCCTGACTGCACCAGCTCATTGTTTTCTATCGGGCTATTCAGGTCCACGCGAACCAAGACAGTTTTGCCTTTCATTTCAAAATCTTCAAGGCAGGGCATCGAAAGCAAGTGTTTTTTCAAAGGCATTACCTCACCAGGCGGTTTCAGATCATTTGATTCCAAGGGCTTTGTCGGTCTTTTTTATTGACTTTAGGTTGTTTGATTCAATCCCTGTGACTGCCCTGATTGCGTCAATGTTTTCCGGAACCACAATGCTTTCGCTGTGCACGGCATGCATCCAGTAAATGTGATTTTTTTCCGCAGCCACTGTTTCGCGCCAGACTGCAACTTCAGGCATGTCGCTTCTCGGCCTTCCAAGGTCCCTGTACTTTTCCATTATTTCCGCGGTGGAACTGAAGCCGTCTTTGGCATCCAGAACATTTACCCGGCTGGTTTTTTCAAAGGCGTTTTCAAGCGCTTTTTTTGAAGCATGGTTTTTTGTCTCGATTGAAACTATGTGAACATGCGCCAGCGTTGTCGGGACAACAACTGCCATGGTGACTACGTCAAGGCCGTGCATGATTGTCTTGAGGTCCGGACCGTGGTGCGAGGGGACGCTCATGGCCGGCTTTATGGCGTTGATCGGCCCTTTTGACGGGTTCCATGGGTCAACCGCTCTTCTGACAAGCGATACAAACGCTTTTTTTATCCCGAACGCTTTTTCTGCCGCATAAAAAGTCCTTGAAAGAGAAGTGGTGTTGCAGCTTACGACCCGCACAAACTGTCTTCCGACAGACTCGTCAAAATTCACAAGGGAATTGAAACTGGCCTGCGCAAGCGAATCTTTTGCGCCGCCCTGGAAAATTGCCTTTACGTTGTGTTGCCGGTAAAGCAACTTGTTTTTTTCATCGATTCCCGCCGGACTGCAGTCAACCACAACGTCAACCTGCCCTGATGCAAGCAGGTCAGGAAGAGTTCCTTTCACGTAAAAACCGCTTGACTCAAGGTTTCCTTTCAGTTCCGGCACTGAACAGTAAAGGTCTGTCTTGTAAAGAAACCCTTCCGGCTCAAGATTTGTCCGGAGGACGCTTGTCGGCGCAACGTCACTTATTCCGACAAGTTTCATGTCATCCTGAAGCTTTACTGCGTGGGCAACTCTTTTCCCTATTGCCCCGACCCCATTAACCACAACTTTTACTTTTGCCACAAAAACACCTCAAACTGTTTGAATTTTATGAAAATTACCTGGGATTTTATGTAATAATTAAAAACAGGTTCTCTATTTTATATTATTTGGTTGCATGGGAAAAAAAGAAAAAAAACACACAAAAAAGCAGGATATTTTTCTATCAAGGAAACAGACCTGCTTTCCTTTCTCAAAAGCATTGCAAGCGACTGCAGGTTATTTGTTCCCGCAGGCAAGGAAAACAAAATGCGTTTTGAGGAATTCTCCTTGAAAAAACCGCGGTTTTCGGGATACAGCCATGCGACCTGAACGCAATCAAACGCATTGACCGGGTATTCACTTCAGCCCGCAAAGACAACTCTTACCTGGAGCGCAGGAAAAACACTTTCCTGATGGGGCTTGAAGGTCATGGAAAAAATTCAAGGATTGCTCTAAGATTCTTTTTTTCCTGATTTATTGAATGCGTGCAGACTTCCTGCAGTTCTTTTCTTGCATTGAACGCAACGGAAACCCCTGCTTCTTTTGCAAGATGTATGTCGTTTACGCCGTCTCCGACAAAACCGCACTGTGACTTTTCACAGCCGTATTCTGCGATTAAAATATTCATGAAATCAACTTTGCCCTTGTAGTCGCACGGCAGGAAATTGTAATGGGAAATATATTCATCCTGGCCAAAAAACAACTCACAGGCTGCAAAAACATGGTTTATTTTCAGGTCTTTTGCCGCCCTGTCAGCAAGGTTCTTGAAACCGCCGCTTATTATGGCTGTCTTGTATCCTTTTTTCTTCAGAACTTCAAAGGTTTCCTTTACCCCGTCAATATACTGCACTTTGTTTATCACGCCAAAAAAATGCTGCCTGTCAAGTTTTTTGTCTTTGTAGACGTTTATTATGTATTCCATCCATTCAAAGTAATTGTTAAAACCGTTGTTGTTCCATATTTCTTTCCCTTTCAGGTCTTGGTCCCGCGCTCCGATTGATTCTGACAAAACCCTCCAGATACTCGCGGCAACGTTGCCGTTTGTTTCCGTGACGCCCGTCTCAAATATCACGCCTTCCATGTCAAAAAAAACAATTTTCATCCGATCCCCCAGATAGTGTTAAAATGTAAGAAGTATTTTTTGAACTTCATTTACTGCCAGGTCTTTTTTGCACCCGTATGGAATGCCTATGACTGAAATGTTTTCTGTGTTTCCAAGCCTTTGAAGCAAAAGAAGATAAAACGCCAGGTCAAAGTCGTGGGCGCTGACCGAACCGTTGCTTTCAAGCTGGTTAAGGTCTGTGATTTCCTATACTTTGCCAAGGTTTTTTACGACGTCAACTATAACTATTTTCTCTTTTTCAGCTTGTTCGACCATTAGGTCCGGCGAAGAAGAAAAATCAAAATCAAATTTTTTTTTCAAAACCGGGCTTTTGCTCAACTCGCCGCACACATCAAATGCAAGCCGGTCTTTTTTTCCAAGCAGCCCGCCAAAGGCCATGACGCAAATCATAATGATCCATTTATCCCTGCAGTTTTAATTTTTTAACTTAACCATTTAAACCTTTCAAAAGGTCCAAAACTTTTGCTTTGGGGTCACTTGATTTCACCACCGCAGAAGCCACCAGGACCCCTTGTGCTCCAAGTTCAACTGCGCGCCTTGCGTCTTCCTGACTTGAAATGCCAGCTCCGCAAAGGACATGCATATCAGGGTCTACTTGTTTGACTAAAGCAACTGTGTTTGTGACAACTTCGGGTTTTGCCTTGCTCACGGAAATTCCGGAGCCGATCAGTTCAGGGGGTTCAACGGCAATTGCTGTCGGTTTGAAATGCGCTATCTGTGCAGCAAGTTCCTCGTCCTGCGCACAGACAAGAGATTCAAGCCCGTGTTCTTTTGCAGCATGAACTGTCTTTTCTATTGTTTCAAGGTCAAGCCTGTGCTCTGAATGGTTGATAAGCGTTCCTTTTGCCCCTGCCTCTTTTACCGCACGGACCTGGATCGAACCTGTAAAAGCCCCTTCCGGATCCGGGTCAACGTGCTGTGCAAAAACAGGATTTTCCACTGCTTTTGAAACCCGGAAAACGTCAACGTCCTGAACAGCCAAGACAACGCCCTTGCCTGCATTGCTTATTTTTTTCGCAAGCTCCACTGCACTGTCCCCGATGGATTGCTCGTATGCCTTGAAATTGACAACCAATGACGGAAATTTCATTTTTCAACCAACCCCTGTTTTGCCTGTATTATTCTGTTTGTATTAACTAGTCACTTATTGATAACACTTATCGATAATCAAGCCGCCGATGTAGTACTGCCTGAACACTTCTTTTCCCTTGGAAAAAATGCGTTCGGTACCGCTGAACAAAGCCACGTCACCTTCTGATTCATCAACATACTCAAAATCCCCCGCATGAAATTTTTCCGGTCCCCTGAAAGGCCGTTTTTTTCCAACTTTCCTGAGCGCCTGTTTCAAAAAATCAAACATTTCCCTGCAAAAATCATAATCGCCGACATATTCCGGTTTCACGCCGCCATTGTAAGCCATTAGCCAAACCGGTTTTTCCTTAAACCTGACAACTTCCTGTCCCGGGGCAAAATAAAACCCTGCGTAACTGTCCCTGTATTCGAAGTCGCCTTGCCTGAATTCAAGTTCTTTGAAACCGGGCCTTTGAGGGGGAACTTCTTTCCCGTCTCCTGCATAAGTGTTGATTTTTGCATTGACTAAAAAAACAGCAAGTTCTTCGACATCTACTTCACTGTTTACTGAAACCACGCAATAAAAAAGAAGCCGAATTCTTATAATTCTTTCTTTAAAAAAACAAACATAAAAAAAAATAAAGAAATAAATACAACAAAGACATGATTAACTAAAGTTATTGTTTATGGATTATACATAACCAGCGTTATTTTACAGGGTTATGCAAGCCATTGCCTGAAGTCCGGAAAAACATGGAAAACAATAAAACAGGCCACAAAAGAATTTTTGCAAAACTTGCTTTTGCGTTTTCTTTAGTGCTTTTTCTTTCGCTTTTTTCAAACACTGCTTTTGGCCAAACCACATGCAAGCTAACTGGCTGCGACCTGGAAATAACAATAAAAATCGCTTTCTCAGGAACAGACGACACGTACATAAACCGCATGGCAAACGAGATTGAAAGCGTGTGGAACGGCCCGAACGGCTTCCAGACCACCGGCGAGTGCAAGTGCAACGTGACTTTCAATGTCGAAACCATGAAAATAACAGACCCTGCACAGGTAAACTGCAACCCGCCACCGGCAGGATATCATTGCGTCATGGTCACTTCCTTTAACACAAACCCGCCTAAAGACACTAACGGCACCACTTACGTCGCCTACATGTACGGGGTCTCGCATGGCGGGCAGAGCGCCAACGGCTGGTGGTCTGATGTAATGAGCCGCTCTGTTGAAGGGGGAACAGGGGAAACCTACAAAGACGCTGCCCACGAAGCAGGCCACATGATGGGTTTAGAAGACGGGGACGGAAACGGGCTCATGACTAACACAAGCGGCCCGAACTCAGACCCGACACAGGACAACATTGACACCGCGGTTAAAAACGTCTGCGGAGCAAACGCGTGCCCTGACAGATGCTGCTGCGGAAACGGAGTCATCAACAAGGACAAGGGCGAATCCTGCGACCCGTTTGCGAGTCCTGTCGGCTGCAAAGCAGGTGAATCATGCTGTCCGGTGTGCTGTAGTTGCTTCAGGCCTGCGTGCGACCTAACAAAAGGATCATACGCAACGCAAGCAGAATGCAAAACTGCCTGCGGAGAAGACGCCAGATGCTACTACAATTACAAAACCGGGTGCTGGGACTGCGTGAAAGACAACGTGGTGGTGGAAATTGTTTACGACCCGGAAAAAACAAGACAAATAATTGAAGGAGCTCACGGTCCCCTTGACCAAATCCATCCAGCTCTTGAAGAAATACGCCCGTTGTTTGAGTCCCTGGCTTCAGTTCCCGTATTATCAGACCTGATTTTCAACAACAAGGCCAATGTGTATGTTGAAGGGTACAAAGATTTTTCGCTGGTGTTTGAAAACGGGAAACTAATAGAAATAAATGAAGCTTTGGTCAGCGACCCGACAGTCAACATCAGGACAGACATCGGAACCGTCCAGGACATAATTGACGGAAAAACAACAATTGTTTCGGCAATTCAGGAAGGCAGGGCAGTTTACGAACCGGTCGGAATATTAAATGCCATAACCAATGCAGTGTCAGGCTTTTTTTTCGGGATCTTCTCATTTTTCACTGATTTGATTTAAATTCAATCAATGATTGTGACACGCATGCACACAGGCAAAACGCAGATTCACGCAGGTAAACGCGAACATTGCAGAAAACCGGCAACTGGATAAAAGCAGTGATTACTAAAATTTTAAAGCAGTGTTATTAAAAAATTATAAAAAAAGAAAAAACGGGTCCGTAAAAGACCCTCTTCTTTGTAAGTCTTTGAAATATATGACTTTATATTTAAAGTCTTTCAATTCCGGATTTTTTTACGACTGGTTTCCAAACTTTGTCAGGCAACCAGGACGGACTGTTTGCAGGTGCTTTGACCTGTTTTCTTGAGCCCTTGAAAACGTGAACTTTTTTGGTTCCTTTTTCTCTCAACTTTATGTCTGTGTATCCTCTTGTAGCTGCTTTCAGGGCTGCCTGTCTTGGCTGTCTTCCGCTGAAGATTGCTACTTCTTTTCCTTTCACTCTCAATGCAAAGTTTCTTTTGTCTGCCATATTTACACCTCTTGAACTTGTATTTAATCAAAACCGCACGCACATATATATTCCTTTTGGTTTTTTAGTGCACAAACCCGTGTTTTTCCCTGTTTTTCCCAAATTACTGCCAAAAAACGTTACCACTGACAAAGGGCATCTTGCGAAATACGCTTTATTTTGTGAAATATATTTAAAGCAGGTTTCATTTAGTTAATCTATGGCGGTCTCAAACGAACTGAGAAAAGATTACATTACAAACAGGTGGGTAATCGTGGCTGAAAAAAGATCTCTCAGGCCAAGCGATTTTTCAAAAACTGAAGACCGGAAAAAAGAAACTGTTTCAAAGACCTGCCCGTTTTGTCCGGGAAACGAACACATGACCCCACCCACTATACTTGAAGAAAAAAAAGGCGGGAAATGGGACATACGAGTGGTCGGAAACAAGTTTCCTGCCCTGTCACAAAAAACAGATATTTTCCCTTCAAACAACCACCCGCTGATAAAAATGGGTGCTTTCGGAAGCCAGGAAGTGCTTATTGAAACAAACAACCATTCAAAGCGTTTTTTCGAAAACTCAAAGGCAAAAGTCAACAGGATTCTTGAAATGCTTATAAAAAGAAGAAAAAAACTTTCCTCGCACAAAAAAATCGAATACGTCCTTCTTTTTAAGAACTTCGGACGCGAATGCGGGGCTTCCCTGAGCCATTCCCACATACAGATCTCTGCCCTGCCGCTGGTTCCCCCCCTTATAGCAGACGAGCTTAACGGAAGCAGGGGTTATTACAGCGAAAACCACTCCTGTCCGTTCTGTGACATAGAAAAACTTGAAAGCAAGTCAAAAAGGTTTGTCTCTTCAAACAAAAACTTTTCACTTTTCACTCCCTTTGCGTCTATCTGGCCTTACGAACTCTGGATTGTCTCAAAACAGCATGTCCAAAGGCTTGAGGATTTCTCAAAACCGCAGCTTTTGGATCTTGCGGAAATCCTGATTGAAGCAATAAAGCGACTGAACACTCTTTTCCCGGGCACCCCTTACAATTTCGTGATTCACGATACGCCTGGAAAAAACTTGTTTTCCTATTATCATTTTCATTTGGAAATATATCCAAGATATCATCACAAAACTTTTGCAGGTCTTGAAAAAGGAGGGAGGATTTTCATTAATGAGGTTTCTCCTGAGCGCGCGGCAAAAGAACTTAAGGAGGTCAGGATATGAGTTTGACTGTTTTAGAGGTTTCGTTTGAAGTTGCAAACAAGGTCGGGGGCATACACACTGTCTTAAAATCAAAAGTAAGCAAGATGATTGAAAAAACAGATGATTTTTATGAGGTAGGGCCTTACTTTAAAGACAAGGCAAATGTGGAATTTGAAGAGCTTGAAACCTCGCCTGAAATGAAAAAAGTTTTTGATTTTGTTGAATCAAAATACGGCATAAAATGCCACTTCGGAAAATGGCTGATTAATGGCACCCCAAAAACTATCCTTGTTGAGCCCGGGAGCTTCAAGGAAAACCTCAACCAGATAAAAAACGAGTTGTGGAACAATTACAGGATAGACTCAATGAACACTGATTTTTGGGTTAATGAACCTTTGCTCTGGTCGTATGCAACAGGAATATTAATCGAACAGCTTGTTGAGCAAAAAGTGCTGCAGGCAGACATCGTTGTTCATTTTCACGAATGGCTTTGCGGCGCAGGACTTCTTTACCTGAAATCAAGAAACGTTCCTGTGGGGCTGGTTTTCACAACCCACGCAACTACTCTTGGAAGGTCTCTTGCAGAATCAGGTTACATGCTTTATGACAAGATAAACGATGGTCTTGCAAAAAACGAGATAGTCGAGGAAAAACTTGCCTATGATTTCGGCGTGCACACAAAACACCAGATAGAAAAAGCGTCTGCAATCGAGTCCGATGCATTCACCACTGTGAGTGACGTGGTCAACGATGAGGCACAATATATTCTTGGAAAAAGCGCTGACGTCGTAACTCCAAACGGTATTGATGTCAATAAATTTCCGAACATGGAGGAAATTTCGTTTTTGCACAACGAAAACAAAAAGCAGATAAACAATTTTGTATCCGCGTATTTTTCACCTTACTACAAAATGGACTTTTCAAAGCACAACACATTGTATTTCTTCACTTCAGGCAGGTTTGAAATGCACAACAAGGGAATTGATGTTTTCATAAACAGCCTCAGTTTGCTGAACAGGAAACTGAAAGCGGAAAAATCAAAAAAGACTATTGTGTCATTTATTTTTGTTCCGATGGAAACCATGGGCAGGAAAAGCGAAGTTCTTGAAAATTTGTCTTTGTTTGACATGATTGAAAACGAGACTGACAGGAATATGCCTTCTGTCAAGATAAATTTGATAAATTCAATCCTTTCAGGGGAAAATCCTGCTGAAAAAAAAATCCTTCCCCTTGACTTTGTTGAACACGCAAGATTGCTGATCCGGCAGATAAAGGCAAAAAGAGGACGCAATCCCCCTCTTTGCACGTTTGAAGTCCATGAAAACAACGCCATCTTGAACCTTATCAAAGAAAACGGGTTGCTTAACCGTGAAGAAGACAAGGTAAAAGTGATTTTTTATCCGTCTTACCTGTCTTCTGTTGACGGACTGCTAAACATGGATTACTATTCTGTTGTCGTGGGCTGTCACTTAGGTGTTTTCCCGTCGTATTACGAACCGTGGGGCTATACCCCGATGGAAAACGCGGCTCTTGGAGTGCCTACCATAACAACTGACTTGAGCGGTTACGGCAAGTTTATCCAGAGGAAGATTTCAACAAAATATTCAAGCATCAATGTGATTAACAGGAGATTGACCTCGTCTGATGCAACGGCAACAGAGCTTTCTGAAACCATGCACTGGTTTGCCAACTTGACTTTGAAAGAGCGGATCGCCAAAAAAATTGATGCAAAAAAGAATGTTTCGCTTACCCGCTGGAGCAATCTCATAGAATATTATATGGAAGCGTACAAAATTGCAGTGGAAAAAACAAAGAGCAAGTCACCGGCAAAAAACCCGAAAAAAGCCACACCAGGAAAGAAAAAGAAATAAAGTAAAAAACAAACAAAGGGAAAATAACTAAAAAAATAAAGAAAATTCAAACAAAAAAATAAAGAAAATAAAGCAAAACAGGTTTTTGCCACTCGGACAAAAACCCGCCAAATATCTCAAGATACTGTTTCTATATCTGTTTTGTATTCTCATTTTCTGCTTTTTGATTTAACAGTTTTTCTTGCTTTTGCTTTTCTGGCAATCGCAGTTGCTTTCTTGACAGCTGATCTTTTTGCGGCGGGCTTTTTAACTGATTTTTTCACAGCAACCTTTTTTGCAACTGCTTTCTTCACTGCAACTTTCTTAACAACTCTCTTTGCAGTTTTCTTAACCGACCTTGCAACAGACTTCTTGACCGCTGCTTTCTTTACCGTCGCTTTTTTTGCAGAGGATGTTTTTACTCTACTTTTCGCTGATCCTGCCGGTACCAAAGCCATTTTTTTTGGTTTTTTTATTTTTTGTGAAATTGACAAACCGGCTTTTTTCTTTAGATAAAAAATGCGCTCTTTAACAAACTGAACTGTTCTTGATTTGTCCATTGTGCCAAGAAGCCTAGTCGCAAGAACAGTGTCACCCACCACGTCACGAACCCAACAACTGTAATCATTTTTTTCTTCATTAACATGCATGCCAAAAACATCTTTTTTTGTTCTCTGCAATGCTCCGGGAAGCTCATTCAGGTTTCGAATAACTACGCCGTCGCTTTCAGTGTAAAAATATTTTCCAGGATCCTCAATCATATCAAGCACTTGCTGTGCTTCAACTGAACTTCTTATACCCATCGCCTATACCTCCTTATACTCATCTTATTCCTTATACTCATCTTATACTTCGGTTTTTAACTCTCCTATCTGGTGAGCGTCATTTTTTTGCGCAAGCCGCTGTTCCACGTCACTTAAAACATTCATGTAATTTATAAACGCGTCATAAGGGGAATCATAGTGATTGAAATATTTGTGTATGTCCCCGTCGGCAAACCACTTAGTGCACATGTAATAAAAATTGTCACTTGTCTGCAGTTTTCTCCAGTCGTCAAGAATGGTCTTGTCGCCAAGTTGATTGATTTTGCTTTCAAGCGACTTTATCCTTTCAAAAGCTTCTTTTTGCATGTCGTTTTCAAGCCACGCGCTCAAGTCCCTGTCCACGTCAGCCCAGCTTGCAAAATAAGGCACGTCAAACTCACCTATTGCCTCGTATTTTTTCAAAAGCTCGCTTGGGGTGTTGAACTCCATGTGTTCGTTTTTCAGCACTTCAGAGGGAAGGTGTGACAAAAATTCAAATATTCCGGTCTCAGGCCACTGGTGTTCTCCAAACGTCTCGTAGTCAAGGAAAAGATTGACTGTCTGCCCTGGGCTGGACGCAAGCCACAATGCATACTTGTCTGCTGTAAGCGGGGCCTCGCTCCATCCCGGTGTCGAAAACCTGAAGCCGATGTCATCGCTTAAGCGGTAGTTCCTGAGCAGGACTTTCATGTCAGAGCATCCCCTGCAATAATAAAGAAAATTCGGCGACCTCCATGTCAATATGTTGTCAAGGCCCTCGCAGATAATCCCCTTGTAGCCCATTTGTTCAACCGTGGCTGCGATTTCGTTGCTGAACATAGACTCTGTGTTTCTGAAAACTTTGGGGGTGACTCCAAAAACCGACTTTATTTTTTTTTCCTGCATTTTCACCTGGTTTTTGAATTCGTCTTTTGAAACAAGATATGCCAGGGAATGATAGTAGGTTTCGTTGAGAATTTCAACACAGCCAGTGTCAACAAGGTCAACAAACGTTTGCAGGACATGTGGAAATTCTTTTTCAAGAAGTTCAAGAAAGACACCTGTGATACTGTAAGCAACTTTAAACTGGCCGTCTGTCTTGTGGATCAAATCAAGTATTTTTTCATTTGCCGGAATATAGCATTTTCTTGAAACACGCTCAAGGTAAAACTTGTTTGCGTCATCGTCAAAATAATTGTGCGAATTCCCGATGTCAAGGAAAGAGTAATGCCGAAGCCTGTTTGGCTGGTGCACCTGAAAATAAAAACAGACACTAGTCATTTAAGACCCTCGCGTAAACCTGTTCTGTCTGCCCTGCGACGTCAAACCAGGAAAACTTCCTTGACTCAAATTCACCGTGACAGGCCATTGTTTTTTTCAGCGATGCATATTTGAGAATCCCGTACATCCTGTCCGCAAGCTTGTCCGTGTCCCAGAAATCTACTTTCATGCAGTGGGTTATAACCTCGCTGACACCTGATTGTTTTGATATGATGACAGGCACTTTTGAAGCCATCGCTTCAAGAGCGGTTATCCCGAACGGTTCTGAAATCGACGGCATCACATAAACATCTGCGCTTTTGTAGACTTCTGCAAGCAACTTGTCGTCAACAAAGCCTGTGAAAATCACGTTTTTTGAAATTCCAAGGTCGATGCTTTTTTGAATGAGCTCGGGAAACAATTCCCCTGTTCCCGCGATTATGAATTTTGCTTCGGGTATCTTCATTGCCACTTTTCTTGCCGCTTCAAGAAAAAACACGGCTCCTTTTTGTATTGTTAGCCTGCCAAGAAACAACGCTGTCGGACAGGTAATCATCGTGTTTTTTTGCTGCTTAAAAAACCTTTCGTGGTCAACTGCATTGTATATAACGCGTATTTTCTTATGGTCTATGCCGTACTTGTTTACAAGAGTGTCTTTTACGGCGTTGCTCACTGCAATGATTGCGTCGGCTTCCTGCATTGATTTCCTTTCTATTTCGTAAACTTTGTGGTTTGGGTATGTTTCGCCTGAACGGTTGAACTCAGTGCTGTGAACCGTGAAAACAAGGGGTTTTTTCATTTTTTTCTTTATTTTTACCCCTGCTTCAAAAGTCATCCAGTCATGGCAGTGAACCACATCAAACTTTTTTTCAGATGCCTTTTCAAGTACCCTGTCCGCGTATTTTTTTGACTCGGTAAAGTAATCAATTCCGGGCGCGAAATTTTCACCGACCTGATTGCAGGCACTATTCATCTTGACATAGGGGTCAAGGGTGCATCCGGGTATTTGCACTATGTCCACAAAATCAACATGCATATCCATTGATGAGCGGGGTATAAAAAAAGTTATGTGGTGATTTTTTGCATGGAGATTTTTAGTAACGTGATAACAGTGTATTCCAAGACCACCGGTTTTCAGTGGCGGAAACTCCCAACCCAACATCAAAATATTCATCAATTAACCCCTAAACAGTAGTAAATTCGCAACCATGCTATGTATATATAAAGTATAACAAAATTGCCGCTTTTAAATCTTTCATTTTTACAATTTTGAAAAAGTAAGAACGGGTGAAAAATAACAATTAAAACACGGAAAAAATAACAATAACAGAAAAAATAGTTAAAATGCTCAGACCGCACGTCAATAATCACCAGTCATAGTTAAAGCGCTCATCATTGCATTAACAATGGTCATTTCAAATGATTTAAATGTTTAGAAATGAAAAAATAAATTGAAAAAACAAAAAAATTAAAGAAATAATGAAACTAAACAAAAAACAGAAAAGACAGGAAAAAATAAAACTAAAATCCTGAAAAATCAAAAGAAATGGAATCGGGGATTTTCAACCCCGATATGATATTGCCGCTTGATTTTCGCTGTTTGAAACAATCAGTTTTAGTTTCTTATGCGAATTTTCTTTTTTGAAATCTCAAACGGGTCGTCGTCTTCCGGAACAAATTCAATCACTCCGTCGTCTTCAGGCGCGTCCTGCTTGGATTTCAGTTCCATGTCTTCCTGAACTGCAATCTCTTCCATTATCCTGTTGAGTTCTTTCATGAAAACTGTTTCGGAGTCTTCCCCCAAATATTTCATGAAATCAAAGGATTCCGGAATCAAGTCCACGGTTTCAAGTGTTATGTCGCGCTGGTCTGAATGCGCTTCGCTGTCAAACTTCACGTGAATTCCGTTGTTGTAACTTATGGTAAATTCCGCGGTTTCAAGTGCCGGCTTACCGTCTTCTACCTTGTGGTGAAGGCTTTCATACGGCACAGTTTTTACAACTATGTCCTTGTCACCCAGGCTGATTGACTGGATTGCAGGGACTTTCTGGTAATTCCACGCGTTTGAATAAACGTTTTGCACAAAGAACTTGACTGATTTTTCAAGACCTTTTTGTTTTCTAAGCACATATTGCTCAGGGTCAACAATGTGCTCTTTTTCCGCAACTTTCTTTGAAAGTTTGACTCTTTTTGCAGTCTTTTTGGCAATTTTTAACTTATTTTTTGCTGCAAAAATATTTTTCACATAGTCATTCAATCTCTTCAAAAGAATAACTATCGCTTCTTCAAACGCTTCCCGACATTCCATTATATAATAAGTATCTATCAACCTCATAAGCTCACAGATAATCTAGATAAATTCTTATATTTAAATGAATCGGTTGGTTTTTGGTGCTTGGTCTTGAAAGCCAACATGATAAATTGTCCAGACAAGTTTTCGGAATTTTCACCTTATTTTTAGGGGCAAAAAATCCAAAAGATCTGCTGAAGAAAACCAAAAGTTAAACTATTTAACAACTGCTGCCCTATAATCTGAAAGACACAACGGCACAAATCAGTAATCCGATCAGTTGATAAAATGAAAATTGCAGTAATTTCAGACACTCACTTCGGGGTTTTTTGGGGAAGCGAAAGGGAATCAGATTCCTTTGAGCAAGGCAAAGAAGCGCTTTTCAAGGCAATTGAACTGGGGGCGGACGCAATTCTTCTTCCCGGCGACGTGTTTGACTCAAAGGTTCCGAAACCGGAGGTGATGGCAAAAGCAATGAGTATTTTCCTGAAAGTGCACGAGTTTCACGCAAAAAAAAACACGGGGAAAAACAACGGCATCACAGTGAACGGCATACCATCACAGGCAATCCCGATAATCGCAATTCACGGCACTCACGAAATGAGACACAAAGAATTCACAAACCCGATTCAGTCAATGGAAAGCGCAGGGCTTTTAACCCACCTGCACATGAAACCGCTTGTCCTTTCAAAACAATCTGAAGACGAAAACACGAGCGATTCTGTGGGAATATTCGGTTTCGGGGGAGTGCCTGACAAGTATGCAAAACAATTTCTTGATTCAGGGATTGTCAAAAACCCCGAAGCAGACTTCAACATTTTTGTCTTTCACCAGACCTTGCGCGAGCTGATTCCGACCGGGCAGGACATGGATGTTCTTTCAACTTCAGACCTTCCCAGCGGATTTGATTTTTACATAGACGGGCACATTCACTGGAGGCACGAAATAGAGCTTTATTCCAAAAAACTTCTTTTGATTCCCGGGAGCACTGTGTTAACGCAGATGAAACCCAACGAGGCAGTGGTGCACATCAGGACCGACCCAAAAAACGGAAAGGTGACTGAAAAACACAACGACTCCACAGCAAGAAAAGTTTTTTTCATGCTTGACACCTTGAAGGCAAAACAAGACATTCACCTTGGCTTAAAACCCATGGATATCCGGTCGCAACGGGACCTTTACTATATTGACCTGTCGTTTGACTCTGCCGAAATCGAGACAATCACAGACGAATGCGATAAATGGGTGCGAAAAGCACTTGAGTCCAAACCTGAAAACCAAAGAAAAAAGCCGCTGGTGCGGTTGCGTGTCAGCGGAAGCACAGAAAACGGTGAAAAATCCTCTGACCTTGACCTGAATCACATGATTGGAAAGTTCAGTGACCAGGCGATTTTTTCCGCGTCAAAACAGCTTTCTGCCAAGTCACTCAAGGAAAAGCTTGAGGTGCTTCGCCAGTCCCACAAAGAAAAGCTTTCAGTCAATGAGCTCGGGCTCCAGATACTTGAAGAGTGCCTTGAAAAAAGAAACTACCCGCAAAACCAAAAACCCCGCGAGCTTTTCGAGCTTTTGGTTGAAGGAGAAATAAGCGGAATTCTTGATGAGTGAAATGTGAAATCGGACAGGCAAAAACCAGAAATTGCAAAAAATATTTATTTTTCCCACTTGTTTTGCAGGCAAAAATTCATCTTTTCCTGTAGTGCTCGAAAAGCATCTTAAGTGCTCTCGCAGCGTTTTTCACATAGGTAAATGTTGTTACCCCGTTTGCCTGAAGTGCTGTGCTGTGGACTTCGGTAAAGTCCCCGCCGGTTGAAATGGCCACTATCGGTTTTTTCATTTCATCGTATGCCTCGGTTATCACGTCAACAATGTCCGGGGTTACAAGGGGGGACTGGTAAAGTATTATAACAAATATCATATCTACATTGCTGTCGTTCATTGCGCCTTCTATGGCTATCTTGTACCTTTGCGTGTCGGCGTCGCCAATCAGGTCAAGCGGGTTTGAAACAACTGCATAATCAGGAACTTGTTTTTTAATCTCTTCTATTGTCTCCGCTTTCATCTGCGCAAGTTCAAGGCCGTACTTCATGCACGCGTCAGCTGAAAGAATCCCATATCCCCCGCCGTTAGTAATTATCTGCACGCGTTTTCCTTTCGGCGCGGGCTGGCTTTCAAGGGTCCTGGCAAAATTGAACAGGTCTTCAAGGCATGTTGCTTCAATTACCCCTGACTGGTGAAAAGCAGCGGAATAAACCTCCGGGGAACCTGCCAGTGAACCGGTATGGGAACTGACGGCTTTTGCACTGGCTTTGGTTGTCCCTGCCTTGAGCACCACAACTGGCTTTTTCTTTACGACTTTTTCTGCAACTTTCATGAACCGCCTTCCGTCCTTGATTCCTTCAATGTACATGCAGATCACTTTGGTGTTTTTGTCTGAGCCGAGGTATTCAAGAAGGTCTGTTTCATCCACATTGAGTGCGTTCCCGTAGCTTATGAATTTTGAAAAACCATATCCTTCCCTGCTTGCAAGGTCAATTACTGCGGCGCCCACTGCACCTGACTGACTTATGAAAGAAATTCCCCCTTCGTCGGGCCTTCCAAGCCTGTACCTTGGAAAAAACAAGGTGTCAAAGTCTGTGTAAGCGTCAAATATGCCGAGGCAGTTCGGCCCGATTACCTGTATTTTGTATTTTTCAGTGATTTCCCTTATCCGGCTGTCAAGTTCAAAGTTGCCGATTTCAGCAAAACCACCTGAAACGATTATCACAAAACGCGTGCCTTTTTTCCCGCATTGTTCAAGCGCATCAGGCACAAACCTTGCGGGGATTGCAATTACAGCCATGTCTACTTCTTCATTTACCTCAAAAAGGGACTTGACGCATTTTTGCCTGAGTATGACTTTTGCCTTGAGGTTCACGGGGTAAATTTTTCCCTTGAATTTTGAGTCCACAAAATTCCTGAGTATAATGTGCCCGACTTTTCTCGCGTTCCTTGACGCTCCGAAAACCGCCACTGATTTCACTGAAAAAAAGTTTTTCAATTCAGATGGTTTTCCAAACATGTCACACACCGCATTTTAAGATGAATAAATTATTCTTGCGTCTACCACAACAGCTTCCTTGCTGTTCACTATCACCGGGTTCAGGTCAAGTTCCAGGAAATTTTCTTCACTTGAAATAAATTTGCCTACAGATACAATCAGTTTTTTTAACGCATTTTTGTTTGCCGGCTCTTTCCCACGCATTCCTTCAAGGAGTTTGCGTCCGCGTATTTCTTCAATCATTTCTTTTGCTTCTGCAGGAGTCACAGGGGCGATCCGGATGGAATAATCTTTTATTGCTTCAACAAAAATTCCCCCGAGCCCAAAAAGCACCACGGGCCCGAACTGAACGTCTTTTTTTCCGCCGATTATTACTTCCTGCCCGTTTACGTGTTCCTGAATTAGGACGCCGTGAATTTTTGCCGACTTGTTTGCCTTAAGCGCGTTTGAGACAATTTGCCTGAATACCTTGGAAGCCTGGGTTTCGCTTTTGATGTTTGTTTCAATACACCCTGCTTCTGTCTTGTGCATTATATCCGGCGAGATTATCTTCATCGCAACCGGAAAACCAATCTGCCTGGAAAGCTTTGCGGCTTCAGCTGCTGTTTTTGCAGTTTTTGACTTTGCAAATTTCACCTTGAATTTTTCAAGCTTTTTTTGTGATTCTGCAACGGAAAGCATTTTCACTGGATCTTTTTTCATTTAATGCACCATTTCTTTTATTCAATGACCATTTTTTTATCAGCCACGTTTGTTATTCCACGCTGATTTTTCTTTTTTCAATGTCTTTTTCGCCTTTTTCCATGGTGACTTCAAGTATGCCGTTGTTGTATTTTGCCTTGGACGTTTTTTCAATCACTTCGCACGGGAGCTTCAAAACTTTGCGAAAGTGCTTGTCGCCGTTTTCTGCGGTTATTTCCATGTCTTTGCCGTTGATTGAAACCACTATCTCTTCTTTTGAACAGCCCGGGAGTTCCACGGTAACAATAATGTGCTGGTGGTCTTCGTTTACAAAAGTAAGCGGTTCGCGTTCACCTGAATGCTCCAGCTCTCCGCCTGCGCCTTTTACAATGTTCCCGAACTCGTCCACTGTCGGCTTTCCGTCAGGCCCCACTTTCATTGAAAACCCGTAAACGTACGGTTCGCTTGAGCCGCCGAGTTCAATGTCTTTTATCATGTTTTGAACCATTTTTTCCATCATTTCGTCAATGCGGTCAAATTCACCTAAAATGTCAAAAGATTTTTTTGTTGTTTTTTTGTCATCTTCACCCATAAAGCCACCTCTAACAAATTTAAGGACTAAATTATTAAATAAACAAATGTTTCTTTTTTTATATACCTTTACTCATCAAAAATTAATTAACGCTTTATGCCTTATTTTATATTTAACAATATTATTCTATACTTAACAGTATATTATGTTTGACGCACAACCATCATCAAAAGTGTTAGTTTATAAACAACATTGTGCATATATTATTTAATTAGTGCGTAGTAACTGTTTTTGAAAGTTTTGAAAAATTTCAAAATCACTCATTAAATTGAAGTATTTTTAACTGCAAAATGCAATGTATTATAATTCATTTATATAGTTTAATCCAATTTACAGTCAATTCACATAATATCCCTCAGTCAATTTACATGAGATTAACCGTCTCATAAACACAATCGCTCAGCCGATTTCACCAGACAATCAACGGTTGATTGCATCAAAATAACACGTGATTCACATCACGATAAAAAAATCAATAAAAAGGAGTTTTTAATATGAAAATAAATTGTTTAGGCGCCTGCCAGGAAGTAGGGCGCTCCGGGTTTTTGGTTAGTGAAAACAACTCAAATGTTCTTCTTGACTACGGGCTCTTGTTTGACGACAACAACAAATTAATGTACCCAGTAAAACCGCAAGAAAAAGTAGACGCGTGCATTTTAAGCCACGCGCACCTGGACCACTCCGGGTTTATTCCAAATATTTTTGCATCAGGCAAACCCAAACTTGTTCTGACAGAACCAACACTGAAATTAGCTGAACTGCTTTGGGCAGACAGCTTAAAAATCGCAAGACTAAACGGTGAACGACCGCCTTTTTTCGAGCAGGACATGCAAAAAGCCAGCGACAGCTCAATAATTGCAGGTTACGGCAAGGAAGCGGACCTTGGAAAAACAACTTCAACAACCCTCCTTGACGCGGGACACATTCCCGGCAGTTCAATGGCTTACATTGATTTCGGTTCAAAAACCCTGCTTTACACCGGAGACTTCAACACATCAGACTCCAGGCTCCAGACAGGCGCAAGCAGCGAGATGCCCGGAGACGTTGACGTGCTTATTGTTGAAAGCACTTACTGTAACCGGGAACACGAACCAAGGGAGAAAGTCGAAAAGCATTTCCTTGAAAAAATTGCTGAAACACTTGAAAACGGCGGGGTTGCAATGGTTCCGGCGTTCGCGGTGGGAAGGGCACAGGAAATCCTTCAGGTTATTTCAGACCGTGACTTTGGAGTCCCGGTCTACCTTGACGGGATGGCAAAAGACGCTTCCGACATAATTGTCTCTTACCCTGGGTTTATCCGCGACTATGACGGTCTTCAAAGCGCTTTGCAGGAATGCATCTGGATTGAAAACGAACGGGAAAGAAAAAGAATCAAAAAAGAGCCGTATATCGTCGTAACAACTGCAGGAATGCTTTCAGGCGGTCCGATTTACCATTACTTGTGGGCAAACAGGAAAAACAATGATTCAAAAATACTGCTTACAGGTTATCAGGTGCCCGGAACCCCCGGCGAAAGGCTCATGCGCGAAGGTGTCATTGACATAAGAAACACTGAGCTTGCCGTGAAACAGGAAGTCATCAAGTTTGATTTCTCATCGCATGCAGGTAAAAAAGAAATCTTTTCTTTTGTTAAAGACGTAAACCCGGAAAACATAGTGTGTGTTCACGGGGACAAAGAAAACACAATCGGCTTTGCAACCCGACTGAAAGAAAAAGGCTTCAACGCAGTCGCTCCAAAGCTCAAAGACATTCTGAAATTTTAAAAACTGCAAATGCAAATCAGGGAAAACGCTTCCCTGACTGCATCAAGTTACAGTTACCCTGCTTATTCTGAATTGTTTGTTTAATCAAATTTATTTTAATTGAATTTGAATCTATATTACATTTATCCTGATTAAAAACTAAAGTATTTATAACTTCTTTGAATTTACTTTTAAAAAGGATAAAATGGATAAATTTGTTTATTACTTGGCTTTTTGGATAGTTTCATTTTTATTAGCGTCAGCAATGATTACCTTGAGTCAAAACAGCATTGAAAAAAACAACTTGACAGGCTATTTTACGCTCTTGACTGTCGGCAGTGAATCAGGCACAAGTGACACGACAACAGATCACAACAAACCGCAAATTTACATCTACCCCCCTGAACCCAACTACTACTCAGGCGAAGTGATAATAAACGGCAATGTTTATTCGCCTGACAAAAAAATCATTACCATAATAGCAACCGCGGACGACTCGGGAGAGTGGGTTGAAATTCCCTTAAGCGAAAGTGCCATCGCTTCAGGTTACAACGAAGACTGGTCATACCCTGTGGACACAACAACCCTTCCTGACGGGACACACACATTCAGGATAATTGCAGTTGACGATACTGGAACCAACTCCGAACCCGCGGGCATTTCTGTTTCAACTGACAATACTGCGCCGGAGGTGTTTTTTTCCACAACAAGGTTTGCTGAAGGCGATGTAAATTTGTTGTTTGAAATAAACGATGAAACAACAGGTGTAAAAAGCACTGACGCAATCACTTACACCGTAACCGGCAGTGACGGAAATACCGCAGGCAGCGGAAATCCCCGGTGTTCAGGCGAATGCATCGGCAATCCTGCTCAAAGCTGTTTTTGCAAAGTCAGCATACCGTCACTTGAAGCAGGGAATTACCAGTTAACAGTTTCTGCAACTGATTCTGCCTTGCCTGAAAACACAGGGGAAACCATAAATGAGTTCATTGTCAACGCTGCCGAAACTTTGGAACCGGTTGACGACACGCCCCCGCAAATTCATTCTGAGATGCCTGATGAGGTTTTTGCAGGGGAAATATTTTCCATTGACATAAAAGCGGTTGATGACACTGGATTGCGTGCCTGCAGCATTTTTGTTGACAGCAGCGAGTTGACTTCCATGGGCATTCCTTTGCCTTGCAGTGAATGCAGTGCCTCCAAAGAAATTTCGATAGATTCTCACGGGGACCACGTGATAACAATCTCCTGCACTGATTCAAGTGCAAATGAAAGCACAGTGGAAAAGACCATTTATGTAAAACCGGCAATGGACGTGACTGACGACAGAACAACTTCCACAACCGACACCGAAACAACCACTGCGACAGATACAACCGACACAACCGGCGATGAAACCACCGGTGCAACAGATACGACCCACGACGAAACAACAACTCTGACCGACGAAACAAAAGCAGTGCCCATGATCTATGAAATGAAACTGAATGAAGGGAATGAATTCACAAACCAGAGGCAAATCAACATATTTTTTTCAGCCTCGGAAGTCATACAATGCAGGATTAAAAACGAGGGGGAAAACTGGTCTGAATGGAGCGAAGTAAAAGACGTCTATTGCCTGACTTTGCCTGAAGGAGACGGGGAAAAGGCAGTGCTGATGCAGTGTGAAAACGAAGCGGGAGACCTTGTTGAAGCAAAGCGTTCAATTACACTTGACTCCCAATCGCCAATGATTTTTGAAGTCAGTCCTTCAAGCGATTTAACAGTAAATAAAAACAAGATGCAATTTATCGCGCGCATAGGCGACAATCTGTCGAAATTAAGGTCATGCGAGTTTGAAGTTTACTTAAACGAAGAAAAAACTGAAAAAACCAGATTGCGCGAAAGTGAAGACAAATGCGTTCTTGAAATTGGCAATTTACAAAAAGGGGACGTGCTTAAAGTGAATGTGCGCGCCATAGACACAGCCGGAAACAAAAGCAACCTTGTTTCCTTTGGAACAGCGCAAATCCAGCCAGCAAAAATCGGTGCAGACACCGCCGATCCAGATGGCGGCAGCGAACCAGGCAATAGCACAACCGGCACGTTAACCCCTGTAAAAGTTTCCCTTGATATGAAAATTTTACTTGTTGCAAGCAAAAACAATGAGGGAAACTGTGTTGAGGAAATTGTAAGGGGCAACAGAACATTTGTCCTGGCAAATGCACAGGTAACACCACAAGACGCTGAAGCTGAAAAGAACCTGAAAGTCTTTGTAACCGGCCCAAAAAATGAGGCCATAAAAGCATCAAAAATTGAAAAAATAAAGCTTTGCAACAAAGAATACAGCAATGTGTTCGCACTTGAAAAACAGTTTGACTTTGCAGGTGTTGATTCCTGGGTTGTGCGGGTGGATGCAAGAACAATTGATTCAGGCAGGCATGACCTGCAGGCAAATGACTCGATACAATTCAGGATAAAAGAGGAAAAAATACAAATTGAACTGGTCGGAGACATAAGAAAAACAAGCGACGAAAAAAACACTTACGAACTGACTTTCAGGACAAAATATGACTCATCTGAAGACATCCCTGAAGTTGTAACCGTCAAGGTCGGGAACCAAATAGTTGAGGCAAAAAAAACCGGGGACGGGTCTTACACTCTCGTGCTTCAGGAAGAGCAGTTGAGTGCAAATCTCATGGCTGAAGACGGGTTTGGCAACATGGGAGTGATAAACCTGCCGAAAATGCCTGTTGATGTCTCTGCAAGCATGCAGGCTTCGCGACCTGAAGAAAAAACCGCGTCATTGCTTGCCTTGTTATTCCCGATAGTCCTGTATGCATTCATCTTTGCAGTTTTGATTACAGGGGCTTATTATTACTGGAGCAAAAAACATGCATGGAAAAGAAAAATCAATAAGCAGATAACTGAAAAAAAGAAAGAAATCGAGTCAATAAGCCACCTGATTAAGGCAAGTAAAATCGAATATTTCAAGCGGCACATAAGCGAGGAGACCCTCAAAAAACGGGTTCTTGAATATCAGGATAAATCAAACACGCTGGAAAGAGAGATATCCGGACTTGAAAAACAAGTAAACCAAAGAAAGATAATTTCAGATATCCTGAAAAGATAAAGCAACCGTTTAGTTTAACAATTTCAAATTACATATGCATACACTATGTAAAGTGATAATCGTGAAACTTGAGTGATAATCATGAAACCCAGATTTTGCCCGAAATGCGGAGTAACTGAAGACAAGGCAGTTTTTGTTAAAGGTTTTTGCAAAAAGTGCTTTCTTGAAAAAGAAAACCTAATCCAGGCCCCGATAAGTGTAGGTATTCCGTTTTGCATGGACTGTGAAAAGATCTACTTCAAGGGGCATATGGTTTTCGGGACAGAAAAAACTTTTTTGAAGCTGTTATCAAAACAGATGGACACAAAAATCCTTGACAAACCAAGTTTTTCAATAGAAATGCATGAAGGAGACAACCCCTTAAAACTGCGGGCAAAAGTTGTTGCAAGCGGTCTTGTTGACGGAAAGGAACTTTCCTTTGAACAGGATTTTTTGATAAGCCTTGAAAAAAAACAGTGCAGCACCTGTAAAAAAATATCCGCAGGGTATTTTCAGTCAAGGATAGAGTTGCGGTGGGACGTGAAAGAACAAGACGTCAAAAACACCCTTAAGATTCTTAAAAAGCATGCGGCAGCACTTAAAAAAGAAGGCGTTGAAGACACGTTCATCTCAGGGGTCGCCGAAGTAAAAGACGGCGTCGACATCCTTTTGGGTTCATATCATTTGGCGGAGCGTTCAATCAAGGAAATCGCAAAAAAACTCGATTCAAGATGCAGGGTGTCAAAAAAACTGCTCGGAATAGACCGGGAGACCTCTAAACAAAGGTACAGGAGTTATTACAAATTTGTAATCAGGCCTGCGGAGGAAAAAGAAAACGAGAGCGGGTTTGACACTGCAGTTGAAGAAACAGATGAACCGGCTGATGAAGAAGAGTAGTTTGCACGATCATTTCTTGTATGACTCGTATTTTTTGAGGTTTGAACTAATCTCGCTTTGTTTTATTTTTGAAATAACCAAAGGTATTTTCTCAACTTCCGCTATTTTGAGTGCAAGGGGGTCAATTTCGTCAATCCCATGCATGACTACCAGTGCGGGCTTTAGTTTCATGCTGAACCCTGATATACGAAGTGCAATCATGGGGGAACGGCCGCTTGTGACATTTGTGAATATCAATGCTCTTTTAGATGTTGCACCGAATATCTTTATGAAACTGTCAATCGGAACTTCAAGAATTGCTTTTATGCTATCGATTATTGTGTAACCGTATATTGTGCTGTTTTTCAAGGCATTTCTGTTTATGATTACTCTGCCGGATATATTTTCAACAAAATGCTCTCCGTTTACCGGACCGTAAAACTCGTGTATTTCAAACGGCGCCTTGCTTGTCATGTCTTCTGAAAGGCATCTTATTGTAGCGCCGTCTTTGTTCATGTCAATTTTTATCAGCGCCTCAATGAATCGCTTTATGACTGAAATTCCAGGGGATTTTCTCCTGCCTCCCTCGTAATCAGATATCGTTGAAGAAGAAACTCCAAGGTATCCCGCAAGTTCAGTTTGGTTTATCTGGAATATCTCCCGCCATTTTCGCATTGACTTGCCGGCCTCTTTTGACATTGCTATTTCGCCGGCCATTGTAATGCTTAATTTGTCAGTGTTTTCCATTAATAAAAGTTAAACTGAAAAACTATATTAATGTAACGAAATAAACCTCCCGATACAACAAAATAAACACCCTAAAAAAACTCAACTGAATCAGGATTCAAAAAGTCAGATTTTCATCTCTGTTCCAACGTAAAGCACGAACATGCCGACAACTGAAATGAGTATTACAACCAGCAGCGAATTCAAATCAGGTGCCTGGGTTGAAACATTAGACAACAAGCCAAACAAGGTGGACAAAGTAAAACCGATTATCGCAATGCCTATGGCTATCAACCCCCAGCGGATAACCACGTTTCCGGTTATTTTGGGGCGCATTAATGAAAGTTCTTCCAACCTTTTTTTCACTGCGTCTTGATTGTTGCCAAGCAAGGAAATTTTTTTGTCAATGAGATCCATTCGCAAGTCAAGTTCGTTTTGCATTTTCAAATTGCGTTTTTCAAGGCTTTCAGTGAAAGACTTCAGTTCAGAAACAATTGCTTCACTTATCTTTTTTTCAAAAGCAGAGTACAGAACTGACTGGTTGCTTTTAAGTTCTTCCTGAAGCCACGTCACAACCTGTCGTTTTACTTTCACAACCAGGTTTTTTTTGGCATTTGAAAGAATTGTTTTTGCGTCTTCTTCTCCGATTCCCTGCGAAACAAGCGTTTCGACAATAACTTTTTCATCAACATTGTCTTCAAGCATCTTTTGAATAGATTTAACCAGTTTGTTTTCCTGTGCCATAATAGAAAAACAAGCTTGTCATTAAAAAAAGTTTTTGTTGAATAAGACAAATACAGGAAAAACACAGGAAAAATAAAGCTTCGGGAAAATAGTTCTCTTGCCCAAAAGATTTTTATAAGATCCAAAACCAGTTTAAATACAACTTAAAAGCACACGGTTTGTCAATCTGCTAACCTGCTGTTGTTTTGAAAAAAACACGCCGAATTTTAAAATACATCTGAAACCGTAAGTAATACATCTGAAACCGTAAGTAATACATCTGAAACCGTAAGTAATACATCTGAAACCGTAAGTAATACATCTGAAACCGTAAGTAATACATCTGAAACCGTAAGT
>JAGGVJ010000010.1 GCA_021158055.1 Candidatus Iainarchaeum sp.
AGCAACCAGTTTAAACCAGCAATCAGTGTTAAATCAACAGTCAACGTCAAACTCAGTCAACGTCAAACTTAAAAAATCACGGTCAGCGTATGGATTCCCTTTCAAAAGAACTGCAAAAACTCATGATCGAATACTTTTTCTCGCCGAAAAAAAAGCTTGACCAAAACTACTTAATCAGTAAAAAAGCAATCCGGAAACTCGTTGACACAGCTGACATCAACAAAAACGACACGATCCTTGAAATAGGGCCCGGTTGCGGTTTTTTGACCACTGAAATCGTTTCCCGTGCAAAAAAAACCATAGCCGTAGAAAAAGATCCTTTGATGGTGAAAATTCTAAAAGACAAATTTAAAAACGAAAAAAACCTGGAAATCATAGAAGGAGACATATTAAAAACAAAACTTCCAAAATTCAACAAAGTGGTTTCAAGCCCGCCTTTTTCAATCTCATCCAAAATAGTTGAACTCACGCTTGAACACCCTGTTGAACAAGCGGTTTTTTTGTTCCAGAAAGAATTTGTCAACAAGCTCGACGCATTTTCGTCCCTAAAAGACTACACATTTATCTCAGCGCTTGCGCAGAGTTTAAGCAAAGTAAAAATAATCCAAAAAGTGCCAAAAAGCGCTTTCTTCCCCCCACCGCCAATAGACTGCGCCATCGTAAGCTTTGACTGCACAAAACAGCTCACCAAAGAAAAAGCATTTCACAAAAAATTCTTGAAAGCAGCCTTTCGCCACAAAAACAAAAAAATAAAAAAAGCATTGCTGCATTCTGCTTCTGACAGGTCTGCCCAAAAAGGAAGCTTTTTATCAAAAGCGCAGCTTAAAAAAGTTTTTGAAAACAAAACCGGTGACAAAAACATAAAAACCCTGCTTGAAAAAAAAGCAGTCCACTGCGAACCGGAAGAACTTGCCAAATTAAGCGATTTTTTGTTTAAGCAAATCAAAAAATAAGCGCAACACATATCAATGCAAATATAACGCACATCTCAATGCAGACATATCAGGAATAACTCCTTATTTTGCATCCGTTACTTTCTCAAGGCAGATTTGGTTTCAGCATGTGTTTGCTTGGTTTTGGCGCCTGTGTTTTCAGGACTGAAAGACAACGCTGAAAACCTGCACACCCTCACACAGTTTGCGCACATTACACACCTGTCAAAGTCAAAAACCGCTTTTTTTGTTTTTCTGTCAAGTCTGCAGGCGCCGGCAGGGCACACCTTCACACAGCTTCCGCAACCAACGCATTTTTCAGGGTCAAAAACCAGCGAGCCCCTGAAAGAATCCCCGTGCCTGTGGGGTTTTCTCTGCGTTGCAGGTCCCCTTAAAAACGATTTCAGCACTTCGGTTATCACCTCAAAAACCATCAAAACACCGCCGTCAACAAACCAATCAATGACAGGGCAAGCAGAACCGTCCAGCTGACCCTGAAAAACTGGTCAATCCTGAGCCTTGCAAAGGAAAGGTCCAAAAGGCAAACCAAAGCAACCACCGCGAACATCGAAGCCAGCAAAAAAACATCCGACAACGCCCCTGCAAAAACGACCAGAAAAAGCCCTGCCATAAAAAAAGTCATGAGCCAGTCAGCCATTTCAAAAAACGCAAGAAGTATTCCGCTGTATTCTGTTTTTGCCCCTGCGATTATCTCCTGGTGGGCTTCGCCTACATCAAACGGGGACTTCCTGAGCTTTGCAATCAAAACCAGGAAAAACACCAGTGCACTAAAGGGAAGAAACATTGCAAGAGGTCCGTTTGAAGCCTGCCACGCGCTGATTGCCCCCAGGTCAAAGGAGCCGACTTTTACAACCACTGAAAAGATGCTGACAATAAAGGGAACCTCATAGGCAATGAAAGCAGTCAGTTCCCTTGACGCGCCAATTGCCCCAAATATGGATTTTCCCGCAAACCCTGCGACAGCGTCAAACATCACGACCATTAAAAGAAGAAACACAATCACCAGCAAATCAAGGTCGCTTGAAACCGCATCCCCAGCAAAAACAGGCAAAACAATAACCAATACAAGCGCTGACGCAAACACCGCGACTGGACTTAACACAAAAAAAACCAGGTTGGCTGATTTCGGAAAAAGCGTCTGCTTTGAAAAAAGTTTGAAAACATCAAGCGCCGGCTGAAAAACCGGCGGACCCCTCCTGCTCTGCCCCCACGCAACCATCTTCCTGCCAAAACCCACTAAAAGCATGCCAAACAAAAACGCAAGAAATACCTTTAATACCAGCATGGGCAAAAACACCGCTTCCTGCACAGCAACAGACAAAAACATCGCTTCATTCACAGCATCACCAAAATCATTTGTTTTCAGCTCCTTTTCTCCCGACTGCCTCAAGTATGCCTGCCAGTATAGCATCCGGATTGGGCGGGCAGCCCGGCACAAACACATCCACTTTGATTTCCGACATCACTCCCTTGCTAAGCGAAGGCGAATCAAAAAACACTCCCTTGCTTTTTGCACACGTGCCGACGGCAACTATCTTTTTGGGCTCCGGCACCTGCGAAAGAACCCTTTTCACCCTTGGAAGCATTTGTTTTGTAAGCGCCCCGGTTATCAGCACCACATCCGCGTGCTTTGGCGAGCTTACAAGCTTGCACCCGAACCTTTCCATGTCATACCGGGGAGTAACGCACGCAAACGCCTCTATGCTGCAGCCGTTGCATGAACCTGCTTCAATATGGTAAACCCACGGTGAATATTTCAGCCAGTTCAGCTGATCACCTCAAGCACCTGCGGGTAAAACAGCCCAAGCAGGATTATAAGAGCCGAAAGCAAAAGCATTGAAATAAAACTTGCGCGGCACCCTGTCACTTTGGTTCTTCTCCCGCTGAAAACATAATTGTCTATCTCCCTTATCGCCGCCACAAAAACCAAAAACAGCAAAAGCATCACGGGAACAGACCACGGGTAAATGGTCGTCAGTATAAGAAATTTCCCTGCAAACCCGCCTGTAGGAGGGACCCCGACAAGCGAAAACACGGCGACAATGAACGCAAAGGCAGCCACGGGAACCACTTTCACTGCGTTTTTGTTTTCCACAAACGCCCCGGCAAGAAACGCCAGGCTTTTCGCCAGAGTCTGCGCAAAAATAAGATAAAGCGCACCGGCTGTCGACATAAACGCAATCCCAAGAAGTATAAACCCGTTGTCAAAAATCGAAATATAGGATATAACCTTGCGCCATCCTTTTTCCTTCATCACCACGACACCTACATAAACCATGGTCGCAAGCCCCAAAAACACCACCATGAACGGAATAAGGGAATGGTTTGTCATAAACGCGGAGTGAACCTTGTAAAAAGCAAAAACAGACACCAGTGACTGGGCTGAAAGAATTGACGCCACGGGTATGGTGGACTTGGTGTAGGAAGGCACCACCCACATGTGAAACGGAAACACACCCATTTTTATTGCAAACCCTATGAACAGCAAAACCAGCGCGTAAACTGAAGAAGGCCCTTCAGGCACTGAATCAAAAGACGTCGAACCCGTAACTGAAATAAAAAACATCAGACCGCCCATGAAAAAAAGCGAACCGATAATGTTAGAAAACACAAAAGTAAATGCGGCGGAAAGGGCATTGTCCCCGAAACGGATCAAATACCCTGCGCTGAAAATTGACAGGTCAAGAAACAGCAGTACAGAAAGCAGGTTTCCGGAGTAGATCGTGCACTGTATGCTTGCAAGCGCCAGCATGAAAAACACATCGTAGTTTATGTGCTCAGCGTACTTGTGGCTGACAGAATAAAAAGCAACTGAAAAAGCAACTATTGAAGTCAAAAAACCGTAAAAGGAATTAACTTTGTTCAACTCGAAATCAAGGGACAAAAACGACAGGTCAACTGTATTTCCGTTGATTGTCTCAAGAAGAACCGCAAACGACAAAACAAGAACCAGAAAAAGGAAAAGCAAATATATCATGTCCCTGTGTTTTTTATCCCTGCTAAGCAAAAAAAACGGTATTGAAACAAAGGGAAGTACCAGCAAAAGCACAAACTCAAACATTGTCAGCCACCTTTAACGAGCCTGTTTTTTTATACATCTTTATTGACAGCGAAGCAAGGACAAAAAGAGGAAGGATCAGCCCGACAGAAAGCCAGATCTCTATAAATGTGTTGCTGGCAAGCAAATCAAAAAACTTCGGGACAAGGATTATAAACGCGTTTTCAATCGCGATAAGCGCAAGAAAAATTTTCACGAAATTCTTTTCAATGACAAGAAGCAAAAGAGACAAACACACAAACAAAAACGACAAAGTCTGTTCAACTGAAAAACCCGCATACTGAAGAACAGCACACATAAGCGCAACTAACACAAAAAGGAGCACCGCAAGATTTTTCTTTGTGTAAACAAGTTCTGATTCTTTTTCTGTGGATGAAATAAGCCAGTAACCCATGGCAGGCATCAACACCACTGTTGAGATAAAATGCACGGCAATCGACATCGTGCTCGCAAAATTCAGGAAAAGAAATACCGTGGACACCACTGAAATCACCATCAGGGTAAAAAGGGCCCTGACAAAGTTTTTTTCAAGGTATATGAGGGAAATAAGTGCGACTTCAATCAAAAGCAAAAGCTCATTCAACATAATCTGACCCCTCCCTTGTTTGTCTTTTCGTGCTTCTCCGGTTTATCCGGTTTGCCTGATTCGCATGATTCGCATGATTCGCATGATTCGCATGATTTTTTGTCAAAACTCATTCTTTCTCTTTTCCCTGTCTTTCTGTCAATAACCATCACCCTGTCAAGACACGCAAAACACGGGTCGATTGAATTCACTATCACTGGAACATCGGCAATGGTATGGTCAACAATTATTTCTTTCAGTGAATAAATATTTGAATAAGTCGGGGGTTTTATCCTGACACTCTTGGGGCCTGTTTGACCCATTCTTACAAAATGCAGGTTTTCCCCCCTTGGAGCCTCCACAAGAAACGTAACTTCGGATTCCGGAAACTGCGCGTTTGTCTTTTCGCAAAGCGTTCCTTCAGGCATCCAGTCAAGGCACTGTTCTATTATTGATATTGACTGGTCTATCTCAAGAACGCGCGCAACAGCCCGTGCCAAAGCATCCCCTTCAGTCAGGATCACTTTTTCAAAATCAAGCTTGCTGTAGGCGGCGTAAGGAAAATCAGATCTGACATCGTACTTTATCCCTGAAGCCCTTGCAACCGGGCCGACCACCCCGTTTTTTTTCGCTTTCCTGCGGGAAAGAACAGCAATGCCTTCAAGCCTTGCTTTTATAAAAACATCTGATTTAAAGGCAGAAACAAGCACTTTGTTGAACCTGCTTACCTTACCAAGATTTTTCCTGATGTTTTCTGCAAGGGCTTCTGAAATATCACAGTTTACTCCCCCAATTGAATTAAACGAGTAATGCACTCTGTTTCCGCTTATTTTTTCAAAAAGATCCATCACTTTTTCCCTTTCCCGCCAGATGTGCATGAAAAGCGATTCCAGCCCTATTGAATCGCACATCACGCCTGCCCAAAGCATATGCGAATGAATTCTTTCAAGTTCTGCGAGAATCGTTCTCAAAAACTTTGCCCGCTCACTGATTTCTATCTGCGACGCGGACTCGATTGCACTGACAAAACACATTGTGTGGCAATGCGAACAAATCCCGCAGATCCTTTCAATCAAAGGGATTGCCTGTGCATAACTGCGGTTTTCAACCAGCTTCTCCACCCCGCGAAAATTATAGCCCATATTTATATTCACGTCAAGTATTTTTTCCCTGCTGACCGTGAATTCAAAAAACTCCGGTTCTTTCAAAGACGGGTGCACTGGCCCAAGCGGAAATTTCAGGTTATCCAAAGACAATCACCGCCAAAACTATTGCAATAGAAGAAATTACCGTGACTGAAACAAAATGCTTCAGGACATGTTCTTCAACGCGGTCGAAAAAAAGGCTGATTTTCGCACCGGCATAACCTATTTTTTCGTAAATTCTATTCACGTCAATTAACTGCGACTTTTGCAGGCAACCTGCTCCAAAATAAAAATTCCCGGCGTCAAAATCAAGCTCCCCAAGAGGAATCTGCTCGCCGCCGGTAAAAGAGGAAACGCGTTTTGAAGACCTGTTTCTTGTAAAAAACAAATATATCAAAAATCCCGCGATAAACGAGCCCAGCAAAAGCATGTCAAGAAACAGGATATCCCACCTTCCGATGGTTGTTATTATGCTCCACCCGACCACCTGCGGGACCATCTTTGAGGAAATGTCAAGCACGGCAGGGTTAACTATGTTATTGAGTACAAAAGGAGACAAAACACCAAGCGCAACGGTTGCAAGGGCAAGGGACACAAGCGGAAAAGTAATTTCAAACGGCACCTTGAACTTCTTTACCTTCAAAGGGTAGTTTGATAAAAAAACCGAGTTGAACATCTTCAGGTAAACCCCGAAAGCAAGCGTTATGCTTACAAAAACAAGCAGCACGTAACTCATGTTCTGGTTCAGGAGCGACTCAAGGATCATCCACTTGCTTACCGAGCCGCTGAACGGGGGAACCCCTGCAACCGCAAGCAACGCAACAATCATCGCCCCTGACACCAGAGGCAAAAATCTGGCTGCCCCACCCATTTTTGTTATGTCCCTTGTAACAAACTTGTGGATCAAGATTCCTGCGCCGAGAAAAAGAAGGGACTTGAAAAACGCGTGGTTTAAGGTATGGAAAAGGGCAGCCGACATTGAAAGCGGGTTAAGGGAAAATATGCTCACAAAAATTATTGAAACATTTGCTATTGTTGAATACGCCAGGATTCTTTTTATGTCTTTTTCAAAAAACGCATAGCACATTACAATTATCGCAGAAAACGCAGCCAGGTAACCGAAAGCAAGACACATTTGCGGGAAAAATGAGATCATTGGGAAAAACCTCATCAAAAGAAACACCCCTGCCTTGACCATTACAGCCGAGTGAAGAAGAGCCGACGCCGGTGCTGGAGCTTCCATTGCGTCAGGAAGCCAGATGTGAAACGGAAAAATCGCGGACTTTGCAAACGCGGCAACCGACAGCATGAAAACCACAAAAAAAAGTGCGTCAACAGGTATTTCAGAAACCATGTTCAGTGAATTGCGTATGCTTTGGTCAGGGACAAAAAACAACAGCACGATAAAAGCAGTCATCAAAAAAATGGAGCCAAAATGAGTTATTATAAAACACTTTTTCGCCGCAGCCACCGCGTGCGTGTCTGTGTAGTGGTACAATATCAGAAGGTAAGAGCAAATAGTTATGATCTCCCAGAACATGATAAACATAAAAAAGCTGTCTGCCATCACCATTGCGTTCATTGAACCCACAAAAGTCATGATCACCATGTAAAAACGCGCCGGGGTTTCTTTCACATACCTTGAAGAATAGACAATTACAAAAAAAGCAATCACTGAAGCTATTAACGTGAAAAATGACGAAAGGTGGTCGCGAAACAGCAGACCCGGAATCCACGCGGTTTCATTGAATGCAAGCAGGGAAACCACTGCTGTTGCAAGCGAAAAAAGTATCGCTGAAACTTTAATGTATTGTTCCGCAACTCTTTTCAGGACAGGAAAAAAAACAACTGCTGCAAACGGCAGGTAAATCAACAGTTCAAACATGAAAAAAAGAAGTGGAATGGATTAATTATATGTTCCTTTTAAACATAAAAACGTCATTTGAGCAGTACAAACCCATTGTTCCTGAAACCTAAAGCAGGTGCTTTTTTGTTTCCTGTTGCTTTGTCCAGTTTCCTGCCCAGCCGATTTCAACAGTGTGGGCAATCTTTTCAGCCCGCCTCTTTGCTTCTTCAACCGTGTCAGCCAAAACGATTGCAACACCCATTCTCCTGTTCACGTGTGCTTCGGGTTTGCCGAAAAACCTCACGTTTGACTCGGGAAACGCGTTCATTGCACTGTGAACATTGTTAAAATTCACATCCCAGCCACTCACAGGCGAAAGTATAGCGTGGGACGCTCCCGGCTTAAGCATCGGCACCTGGCTTACTCCGTTTTCCTCTACCGTCGGGATCGAAAGACCTGTAACTGCCCGCACATGAAGACCCATTTCAGAATAACCTGCTGCATGAGTCATCATAGTGACCATTCCTGTGTCATGCGGTCTCGGGCTTATTTCGTTTGCGTACACTTCACCGTCTTTGCCGACAAAAAGCTCGCAGCCGAAAAGCCCGACTCCGCCAAGGCAATCAGTTATTTTCTTTGTAACCTGATAGATTTCTCTCTCAACGCTTTCGCTGACTTCCGCCATCTGCCAGCTTGAATGATAATCCCCGTCTATCTGGTAATGACCGACCGGTTTTGGAAAGCTGGTTTTCACACTGCCGTTTTCGTCCAGATGGCGAACCGCAAGCTCTGTTATCTCTATGTCAAAATCAATATGCTCTTCAACGATTATTTGGTCAGCGCTTCCCCTCGCGTTTTCAACTGCAACCCTAAATGCTTTTTCAACGTCCTGCGGTCCCTCCACAAAAAACGACCCTTGCCCGGAAGACGACTGAATCGCTTTTGTCCAGCACGGGTAGCCTATCTTCTCGCACGCGTCTTTGAGCTCGTCAAGGTTTGCTGCGTAAGCATATTTTGAGGTTTTAACTCCCGCTTCCTTCACAAACATCTCTCTTGTCCGCTCGCGGTGCATTGCAATGTGGGTTGCGCGCGCGTTGGGGATCACATTGAGCCCTTCTTTTTCAAGCTCAAACAACACGTCAAGGTTTATCGCCTCGATTTCAGGTATTATCGCATCCGGCTTTTCCCTTGCAATTATCGATTTCAGGGCACCGCCGTCTTTCATGTTCACCGTGTATGACCTGTGCGCCACCTGCTGCCCAGGCGCGTTCTCATACCTGTCCACCGCAACGGTCTCTATTCCGAGGCGCTGGGCTTCAATGATTATTTCTTTTCCGATTTCCCCTGCTCCAAGAAGCAATATCTTGCACGCCTTGCTTGAAAGCGGTGTCGCCAACACCTCTCTTTTCAGAACAACCATTTCTTTCCCCCCTAAACCAAATCCAATTTCCCTGTAAAAATTAGCTCAATGAATTCTTTTAATTATTTTGATTAGGCAAAAAAACTGCAAATAATAAAATCAGCTTCGCCACGGGACTTCAACGGCATCTGTTCTCCAATTAGAAATAGGTTGGGATTCTTTAATGGGTGTCTGAAACCCGCTTTTCAGGGCGAGGATTCCGGTCCATGCAATCATCGCACCGTTGTCGCCCAAAGTAAAATCAGGGGGAACCGCAAACCTGCAGCCCCGCTCTTTCGCCATCACGGAAAGCTTTTCCCGCAGTCTTTTCGAGCGCCCGACCCCTCCCGTAAGCAAAAGCTCTGTTTTGCCTGTGTGGGAAAGCGCTCTTTCCGCGGCTTCGGCAAGCATGCAAAACGCGGTTTCCTCAAGTGAAAAACACACGTCTTCAAGAGTGTTTTCTTTTTTTGCTGCTTGTTTCAGCGCTTCAGTTGCGAGTCCGCTGAACACAAAATCCATCCCTTTGACAGTGTAAGGCAATTCAATGAACCTTTTTCCTTTTTCCGCAAGCGCTGACACTTTCGGAAAACCCGGGTGTCCGAAACCAAGGTCTCTTGCAAAAGAATCAACAGCGTTTCCAAGGCCGACATCAAGGGTTTCGCCAAGCACTCTGTATTTTTTGTCTTCAAAAGATATTATCTGCGTGTTTCCGCCTGAAACATACACGACCACAGAATCAGACATTCCGCAAAGAAGGTTTGCTATTTCTATGTGCGCAACGCAATGGTTCACTCCTATCAAAGGAACATCAAGCAAAACGGAAATTGCTCTTGAAGCAACCGCTGTTGTTTCAAGGCACGGCCCCAATCCGGGCCCCTGGGAAAAAGCAACTGCATCAATACGGTTTCTTGATGCTTTTGACCCTTCAAAAAGCGAATTTAAAAGGTCTCCGAACGACGCGCTGATCATTTGCGCTGCTTCGCGCGGGTGGATTCCGCCGGTTTTTGTCGTGTACGTCTTTTTTTTCTCGCACAATATGTTTCCTTTGTCGTCCACAAGGGAAAGCCCAAGGGTGTGCGCTGTTCCTTCAATTCCAAGGCAGATCATTTCAACCAAACACGCTCAAAATTTAATTAATCCATTGAATTATAAAAGAATCACAGTTATCACAATTGCGTTGTATAGCATGTGGGCGACTATCGAAACAACCAAACTGTTTCTTTTCAGGTAGACGTAACCCAAAACAAACCCAAGCGCCATTGCACCCATCACTTCAAAGAAAGAGCCGTAAGTAATGTGGGCAAATGCAAATATAATTGATGCAAAAAGCAATCCGAGCCACTTTATTCCCGTCTTTTTGAACGTGGCTTCTTCAAGCTTTTTTGCCAGGAATCCCCTGAAAAAAATTTCTTCTGTGACAACGCGCACAAAAAGCACGTAAATCAAAAAGAGCGGTGAAAGTGATTTTATGGTTTCTGCCACGAGTTCCAGGTCATTTGAAACAAAAGAAGACAGCATAAGGGCAAGGATGATCTGCACAGCAAACATTGCCGGAACAGTCAAAATGCCGAAAAAAATGTTTTTAAAAAATGAGTTAAAATGAAGCCCAAGGTACTTAATGCTCTTTGAAAACGTTTTTTTGTTCACGTACATTAAGTAAGTCAGCGGAGTGAGAAAAAGAAGCAGATCCAAACTCAGGTTTGCAAAGATTTCAAAATACATTGCAATTACTTCTTTTTACTTCTTTTCCATGTACCCACATTTTCCGCAGGAGCGCCTGTCTTTGTGTTCAGCCAAAAACACGCCTTCCCCGCATTTCGGGCACGGCTTGTTTTTTCTTGTCAACTGATTGTTTTCTATTGTATAACTGTCTTTTTTTGCCACAAAATCACCTTTGATTCTTACTCTGATTTTTCTTTTGCTTCTTCCTTGGATTCTTTTTCAGTTTCCTTTGCAGGGGCTTTTTTTGCTTCTTCTTTCGGAAGTTCTTTTGCCTGTTCTTTTGAGTCCTCTTTTGCTTCAAAAGTGTTTCTTTTTATTTTGTACTCGGGTTCTATTTCTTTCATGGATTCTTCCGAGTCATACACTTTTGCGTATCCGCTTGATTCTTTTTTTCCGCTTTCCTGTTTCACGTTGTCAACAATGACTCTTGAAGGGTCAGCGTTCTTCAAAGCAATTATTTTCTTTTTGACATCCAGCCTTTTCGGCGTTGCCGGGGAATCAACTACTGTAAAGTACACGTCTGTCCTGTGAAGAAGCGGGTTTTTCACTTCTCTTGTAATTTCAACGTTCATTTTTTCACCTCAATTTACTTCAACTTACCTGCTCAACAGTTTACTTCAACTTACCTGCTCAACAGTTTACTTCAACTTACCTGCTGAGCCTGATGGCATATTTGCCTGGTATTTCAATGTTTAATTCTTTGGATATCTCTGATTTTTCAGGATCAATGATTGAAACAAACCCTCTCCAGTATTCTGTGAGGTTCGTGCTTTTGCAAACAGGGCACACATTGCTATCTGCAACAAGCCTGTGGCAGTCCTTGCAGGCCTTTATCTTGCTCATTTCTTTTCACCGCCTTTTGTTTTCTGTTCTTCATCTTTCTCTTCAGCAACATTTTGGATTTCAGCGGGTTCCTTTTCCTGCAGTTCAACAGGTCCCTTCACTCCCACATCAACAGATTCCACCACTTTTACTTCAGCAGATTCCTTCACTCCCACATCAGTAGACTCCTTCACTTTTACTTCAGCGGGTTCCTTCACTCCCACATCAACAGATTCCACCACTTTTACTTCAGCAGGTTCCTTCACTTCCACATCAGTAGACTCCTTCACTTTTACTTCAGCAGATTCCTTCACTTCCACATCAGTAGACTCCTTCACTTTTACTTCAGCAGATTCCTTTTCCTGCAATTCAACAGGTTCCTTCACTTCCGCCTCGGTTGAATCCTTGGGTTTTTCCTCTGCTGTTTTTTCAGCAACTGTTTCTTCAGCAGCAGGTTCTTCAGATTCACCTTCTTTCTGCTCTTTTATTTCTGCTCTCAAGTTTACCCTGAGTTCGGAAGGAACAGATGCTGTCTTCAAAGCTGTTTTACCTGACCATTCGCTTTTGCCAAGGCACGGTTGCCTCATGGTCAAACCGATTTTGCTTTCCGAAAGCATTTTCTTTAACGAAATCGAAACTATTCTTGACTTCACAATGTCCCCCACAGCAAGCATCTTGTTTGAATCTTTTGCCACAAGCATTGTTTTTTGCGGGTCATAGCTTATGAACTCGTCCATGAGCTGTGAAACGTGAACAAGCCCTTCAATTGGACCTATCCTCACAAATGCCCCGAATTCAAGTATTTCTGAAACGCGGCCGTCAACAACTTCCTGCAGTTCAGGAAGGTAAGTAAGCGCTTCAAAAACAATGTGATAATAAGCGCTTCCGTCTCCCGGAACCACAACTCCTTCACCGATTTCCTTAACAGCATTTATGCTTAAGATAATACCGTGGTCTTCATCAAAAATCCCTTCATACCTGTTTCTCAACAATTCAAGAGACACTTCTTTTATGTCATCGCCAAACTTTCTTGGAGGAATTCCAATCGTGTCCATCACTGAAATCAATTTATACATTTGCTCGACCTCAATTGTTTGTTTCAATTGCCTGTTAATTCAACTAATATCAAACGTTTTTTTACTGCATTTAAATTTTAGAACATTTAAACCTTTATCTTTTGTTATTCTATCTCAATAAACTTTTTCGAACGCAAAAAAGCACATCTTATTCCTTTTTTCCTTAATTTTGCGCGAAGCTCTTTATCATTTGTCGCTACAATCCCGTGCATTTCCAAAGCATATTGAATGATTGCGTCATCTGTGGGTCCAAAAAACATTTTCGGCCCGTCTAAGGCAACAACGTCTTCTTTTTTCATTATTTTTCTTGTAAGCTCAACTATTTTTTTGTATTTCGGAGACTTAGCTGAAATCTTTTCAAGTTCTTCCTCTACTGCACCTATTGTCACAAACCTTGTTTTTGAGGACAGTTTTTGTTTTATCTGCGTGAAAACATCAATCCCAAATTGAGCCGGCACAAGAAGCATGTTTGTGTCAAAAATCACAACCAAAGCGCCGGGTTCAGCCGACGACACCATAACCAATAAGCCTCCACCGGTTGTTTACTCTCTTGCTTAAGGCAACCTTGCTACCTTCTTCAACACACACAGATCTCTTTAATGCGATTTCTGCTTCATCGCCCCTGATTGACAGAATTGTTCCCACTGAAACAGCAGTTCCAACTGATACCACAAGCGGTTCGTTCACGAAAAGTTTTAGTGCGGAATCTGCCGAAACACCGACCACTCTTTTCAGCATAGTTATCTTCAGGGAAAGCTTGTCTTTGTTTTCAGGCAAAGTGCCTGGGTGCCCGAGCAAGCTGCCTATAAGATTGTCTGCTTTTGAAATGAACGGGTCAAGGGTTGTGCCTATTGCAATCAGACCTCCGGGAGACACTGATTCAAGCTGGCCTTCTCTTATCCCTAAAGTGACAATTTTTGTGGTTATAGGTTCCCACACTTCTTTATTGCTCACGGTTTTTTTGAATCCCGGTTTTATTTCTACTTCGTCGCCTACTTTCAGTGTTCCTGAAATAAGCGATCCGCCAATCACACTCCCAATGAGATCAATGGCTTTTTTGCCCGGCTTATTGATGTCAAACGAGCGCGCCACATACATTCTGGCGCTTTTGGAAGAATCCCTTTTCGGGTTTGGAATGTATTTTTCAACTGCTTCAATCAAGGCATCAATATTTGTTCCAAAATGAGCTGCCATCGGAATTATCGGAACGTCTTTGTAACCGAATTTGTTGAGAAATTCCCTTATTTGCTCGTGGCTTTTTTTTGCTTCTTCAACTGACACGAGATCTATCTTGTTTTGCACCACGACGATGTTTTCGACACCTGTCACGCTTAAAGCCATTAAATGTTCTTCTGTTTGCGGCTGCGGGCAGGTTTCGTTTGCAGCAACTACAAGCACTGCCCCGTCCATTAATGCTGCTCCGGAAAGCATGGTTGCCATGAGTGTTTCGTGACCCGGAGAGTCAACAAATGACACTTTTCGAAGCATTTCTGTCTGCGTTCCGCACACAGGGCATTTTTTTTCAATTGTGAATGCCTGGGTTCCGCTGCACTTGGGGCATTTTCTGAAAACCGAGTCAGCGTACCCGAGTTTTATTGATATTCCTCTTTTGAGTTCTTCTGAATGCTGGTCAGTCCATACTCCAGTAAGTGCTTTTGTAAGGGTTGTTTTTCCGTGGTCAACATGGCCGATCATTCCAATGTTTATCCCAGCCTGCCTCGGCTTAACATCTTCTTTTTCCGGCTTTTTCGTTTTCTTGGCAGAAACTGCCTCTTGTTTTTTTGTTTTTTCAGGCATTTTTCTCAAATCTTTATTTTTTATCATCACTTATTTCTTTCTTTTCCTCTGCAGGCGCTTCATTCTTTTCCTCTGCAGGCGCTTCATTCTTTTCCTCTGCAGGCGCTTCATTCTTTTCCTCTGCAGGAACTTCTTTTGACTCCTCTTCAGCCCCTTCCTTCTTCTCTTCTACATGCACATCTTCTGCTTTCTCTTTCACTTCTTCCTTCGGAACTTCCTTTTTTTCTTCTGAAGGAACTTCTTCTTTTGGAACTTCTTTAACTTCTTCTTTTGGAACTTCTTTAACTTCTTCTTTCACTTCTTCCTTCACATCTTCTTTTGGAACTTCCTTTGCTTCCTCTTTCGGAGCCTCTTCTGTTCCTGTTATTCCGAGAAGTGACGCGATTGTTTTCTTGCCTTCTTCAACAACTTTTGTGTTGAGCTGTTCCGTATCAATTGAAACAACTTCCCCTCTCAGGCTTTTCCTGCGCCTCAAACCGTGTCTTTTCGGGTTGAAACCGACTCCGCCTGAAATAAGCACTTTTTTTCTTGCCGCACCGTGAAGGTTTTTCCTCATCGGAAATCCCTGTTTGTCCGAACCACCGGTTATCTGCAGGCTGTAACCCGGAAGCCCCACGGGGGTAGCGTCAACTTTGTCACCTATTTTCCTGTTCACAAAAGCAACTGACTTTTCACTGTCAATCTCTGTCTGGTAAGTTTTACCTTCTTTCGGGTTTCCGATAATCAATTTCACTGTAAATCACCTTTTCTTTTTTTCTTTGCCTCTTCCAATAACTCAATGTCTTCAGGACTTATCAAATCCTTGAATTCAAAAAACATTGATTTTTCCTGCTCTGCAGGAATATAATTGTAAAGCTCGTCTCCCTCGTGTATCTGCCTGCCGACAGTCACACCGTCAATACTGACAGCAACCTGAGCGCCGACACCCGCTTCATCAACTGTTTCTTGCCTTATCTGAATGAGTTTTATTTTCCCGACCATTTTACCGTCGGGTTTAGCCAGAAAATAATTCGGTTTTATTCTTCCGGCAAGCACTTCAACGCCGACTATGGCAGGTTTGCTTGCGCGAAAAACTGTTCCCGGAATCAGCTTTATTTTGCCTGGAAGAGTAAGTTTTGAAAGCTGTTCTTCCCTTTCTTTTGCCTTTTCCTCTTTCAGCCAAACTTCATATGACTCCACTAAATTATAGACCACATCTTCTTTAAATAACTTTACACCGCGCGCTTCTGCTTCTTTTATCACTGAATCGTCAACCGGAACATTGAATGCAAAAATAATTCCCTTATACCTATCCGACTCCATAATTGTTTCCGCTTCAAACACCTCTTTTTTAGTCACACGCCCGATATCTGCCCTTCTCAGCGACAGGCCGATATCTTTGAAAAGCACCGCGATCGCTTCAAGGCTTCCGAGAGTATCGGCTTTGAGTATGGGACCGATTGACTGGTTGTCAACCCTGACCTCACCAACTTCTGCCTCTACTTTTTTCATGGTCTCTTTCAGGTTTTCACTGTCTGCCACGTAAACAGGCGCTCCTGCAACGGCTTCCTCAAGCCCGGGAGCTGCAATCTTCACACCCGACGCCGCGTGGACGCTTTGCATATTAAGGAATTTTTCCTTTGAATCACGTATTTCTTCAAGAGGCTTTGGCTTCAAAAGCGCTTTTACTTTCGCGGTTCCGCAACCGCTCATTGCACCAAAGACGATTGTGTCCCCTCTTTCAATCTTCCCGTTGTAAAGAATCACATCAATTGTTTTTCCAAGGCCCTTCTCTTCCTTGACCTCAAGAATCGTGCCTTCCCCTGCATCTGTTTCGTGGGCTTCAAGTTTTTCCTGCATGAATTTTTGGGAAAGCCCTGCAAGAAACATCAGCAACTCTGAAATCCCTTCCCCTGTTTTTGCGCTCACAGGGACCACAAGAACCTCTTTTGTGAAATCGTTTACATCACAGTAAATATTTGAATTTATGCCGTGCTCGCTCAGCTTCCCGACAAGCTCATACAGCTTTGTCTCAAGAAACGCCTGCGTATCCTGTCTTTGAGCCGCTTTTGACTCTGAAAAACACGTGGTGTCCTGGGATTTCCACCCTGTCAGGACATCAACCTTGTTTGCGGCGACTATGAAAGGCGTCTTGTGGTGCCGGAGTATTTCAAGGGCTTCAATTGTCTGCGGCTGCAGTCCCTGGTTTATGTCAACCACAAGCACCGCGATGTCTGCAACGCTTCCCCCGCGTCTCCGAAGGTTTGAAAAAGCCGCGTGACCCGGAGTGTCAATGAATAATAACCCGGGAATTTCAAGGCCGATTCCGAACGAATCCATCAGCTTGCCGCAAATGTCTTTTATTTTCTGCAGCGGCACTTCCGTGGCGCCGACGTGCTGAGTTATCCTCCCTGCTTCCTTTTCCGCAAGCCTGCTGCTCCTGATAAAATCAAGAAGCGTTGTCTTGCCGTGGTCGACGTGACCCATTACCGTGACTATTGGCTGCCGAATCATTTTTTCCCTCAGTCGGTGTTTTCTCCCTTGTATACACCGTTGTAAAGGTCTTTCACATTCTCTGAAAGCCTGACAAAAGCCCATTTAATTATCCTTGCGTTTTTCTTCAGCCTCAAACCATTCCCGTTATGCACATTTAAAAGAGAAGTCATTCTCCCGCAGTAACCGGGATCAACAAACCCAAGACCCATCGTGCACCCGTTTCTTACCATTGAACTCCTGGGCATTCCAAGCATCATCAGGTCAGCTGAAAGATTCACATGCTCGTTGTAGACAACACAATAAGCGCCTTTCGGCAGAAAAACCCAACCTTCACTGTCAAACTCAAGCGGAGTGGATTTGCAGTTCACCCGCTCCTCATTTGAAAAATCAATGCTTCCCGCGCCCTCAAGCCTTTCAATCCTGTTTACCGTAAAATCTATTCCGACTTGCTGTACCTGAATATCCGCGTCAATCAAGCCGCTGACTATCGGCGGGTTTTTTTCAAGCATTTCCTTTAGCTCGACGTCTGACAAAAACAACACAAGCACCCTTGCAGATCAACCGTGAAAAATCACTCTTTTATCACGTGTTTTTCGTCCGCGCGCTTGTAGTTGAACAATTCGTCGACGCTGAACCAAAGCGCAATTTCCTTTTCCGCTTCTTCCTTGTTACCTGAAGCATGAATAAGATTCCTGCCGCCCATTCCTTCAATTGTGCAGTGGCCCATGCTCAAGTGGGCGTAGTCCCCGCGGATCGTGCCAGCCGGTGCAACGTGAGGTGAAGTCGGGCCAACCATCTTCCTTATTGCCTTGACTGCGTGAACCCCTTCAAAAACCATTGCAACAACAGGGCTCTCTGTCGTAAACTTGAGGAGGTCTTCCCGCGCGGATTCTCCAAGCTCTTCCCTTGTCTTGTCTGTTTCTATGCCGAATTCCTTGAAATTGTCAAGGGACTTTCCCCCGAGAATCGGAATCATATTTGCAGGATAATGCTTTTCTGCGAAGTCACGGCTCACCCAAAGCATTTTCATGCCAACTATCTTCAACCCTCTTTTTTCAAATCTTGAAATAAGCTCTCCGATAATCCCTCTTTGAACTCCGTCCGGTTTTATTACAACAAGGCTTCTTTCAATAGTCATTTCCTCACCTGCTTCCTTTTTGTTTTTTGTTTTTAAAATATTGCTTTAGCTGTTAAAAGTTAATAAATCCAGCTGAAAACAACTAACTAATCCTGTTTTAAACACAGTCTGTCAGTTAAATGTAATTCAGTGCGCTCAGGAACAGCCTCGGGGTTTCTCCTGCATCATATGAAAAATACACTACTTTTCCAAGCCCGTTTTCCCCTTCAATAACTGCGTTGTATCCTCTTGCGGTGTCAACGGTGTTTCTTTCAATCAATGCAATTTCTTTTCCCTTTGAAATCACTTCAAATAAAATGTACTTCTTTGCGCTGCGCTCAAATCCGGCAAGCATCGGGTGGTTCAATTCCATCGCTTTTATTTTTCCTTCAACTTCCACCTTCTTCGAGTTTTTTCCGCTTAAAGGTTCCACAAAACGCGCCGGCACATAACCCATGCAATATGCCCAGCCGACTGTCAAGTTGGCGTCCCTTGTTGCCGCGTCCCCCACAACTATAAGCCCTGCCCCTTCCTGCACACGTTCTCCGATTTTATCCCTGAACCTGCGCGGCAGGTTCGGGTCTCCCTGCAGGACTATTCTTCCTGCAGCGCCGATGTCTGCAATGTCAAGTTCACTGACTGACTTTACAGTGCAATTGAAATCATTTAAAAAATCAGTGGAATTGAAAAGTTCTTCGACCCCCTCGCTTGGCATCCCTATCAAAAGAACACCTGTGCCCTTGTCTATGGGTTCGGCTGCTTCTTCAACGCATCCGAAAAGCAGCAAACTCAAAAACAATACAAAAACTAGACCAGGTTTCAGGTTATTCCCCCTTGCCCTGTCCTTTTGCAGTCCACTTTACCTTGTGCGGCCTTCGCTTTAGTTTAAACATGTTCTTTTCACATTTCATCGAGCAGATATTAACAAAAGAGCCGTCTTTTTTGACAATTATTTTTCCCTTGCCTTTCTCGATTTCTTTTCCGCAGAACGTACACTCAACCAATTTTTTCACCTTGCCCTGATTTCTTTTGCTTCCCGTTCTGTTTCCATCAGGATTACCTTGTCACCCACTTTAATCGGACCCTTGATATTTCTTCGAATAATCTGGCCCCTGTCGCGGCCTTCAAGAATCTTACACATTACCTGAATGACTTCTCCGTAAATGCCGGTTCGCCCTATTACCTTGACGACTTCAGCCAAATAGCCTTCATCTGACATTTACAAATCACCCTTTGAGTTCAGCTAATTTTTTAACAAGTCCCTTGAGCTGTTCCGGAGAACCGCCTTCTGCAACAACCGCAATGCTTGCTGCCGGAACACCCATTCCTGCTGCTACGCCAAGTTCTTTTTTTGACGGGACATAAATGAACGGGATGTCTTTTTCCTCGCACAGGATCGGCAGGTGCATCACCACTTCTTCAGGCTCGACATCTGAAGCGATTGCAACAAGCTTTGCTTCAGCGCGCTCTATTGCCTTTGTGGCTTCATTTGTTCCTTTCCTGATCTTTCCGTTGTCTCTTGCAGATTCAATAATCTGGTACGCGGAATCAGCAACTTCTTTCGGTACTTCGAATTTAACATATGATTTTGCCATTTAGTCAACCTCCAACAATATCATCAGCAAAACTAGCAATATACAGCAGTTTAAAAACCAGCATGTTTGCGTATTCATGCATAAATTATACTTTTTATATATTTACATTTCATGTCTTATATAAATCATGCACCAATTACACGCAAACTTCACATCTGCACATCATGCGTCATTTGCAAAAATTTAATAGATTTTGATTGCATCATCAAACTTTTTACTTCATTTATCAAACTTCTTTATTTTATATTGCAATCATACATGAATGTAATCAAAATTATATAAATAACCCTACTATCACTCCACTGCCACTCACCCCACCACCCACTCCACTACCACTTGCTCAACATCAAAACATTTTTATCAATGCAAAAACCACTTCTTTAAGGTGCAATCTTGAAAACTGCTTTTTCCATATTGATTATCTGCGTTTTTCTCGCCGGACTGGCAATCGTTGTCCTGAACAACCCGAAACTTGGCGGTTCAACCGGTCAGTTAAGTGAAAACCAGCCCGACTCAAATCATGAAACAGAAAACAACCCTGTCAAACAAGATACACTTGCCGGCTCTGGCGGCAATCCAACCAGGATAAATCAAACAGATGAACCATCTGAAAAAGAATCCGCGGAAAACACTGTTTCCGAAACAAAAGCAACAGAAAACACAGGAACAGACCTGCCAGAACAACCCGACTCAAAAGATTATACAAACGACAAGTACGGGTTTTCACTGGATCTTGCCGACGGGTGGGAAGAATTTGAACTGCCTGAAAACGCTCAAAGCGAAATAATAGTTGCGTCGTTTAGATTGCTGCTGTGGGAAAAAGAAATCCCCACCAGCTTAAATGTTGCTGTTCAGCCTACTGAACTTCCGCCTGATTTTGAATCGCTGGAAATCAAAGATGTTTCTCCTTTAATAGAGGTGCAGATTTCAGAACTGGTTCCGGAATATCAAAAAGAAACCTCAAAAAGCATAACTTTGAACGGAAAAGACGCTTTTGAACTGACTTATTCTTTCTACAACACCGCGATGAAAACCCGCATAAAGCAAAAGTTGATTACTGTAATTTCAGGCGACTTTTTTATCTCGTTCAGTTTTACCTCAAGCGAAGCCGACTTTGAGTCAAACAAAAGCGACTTTGAATTCATTGCCAGTTCAATAACAATGTAAAAACCGTGCTGCACAAAACGCCATGAAAACACAAATCACCGCGAAAACACAAACCGCCAGGCAACAATCAAAAAAGCACCGCGTCACCAAAACACTTTTAAACAATATTTCTCTTTCTTGTTTCTGATTCACATGCTCAGCGATGAAAACACGTCCGCGATAATTGCCATGCTTAAAAGACTGCGCGAAGCCGGAAAAACAGAAACTGAAATAAAGGAAATCTTAAAACACGCAGGTTTCATTGAAAGCGAAATAGAAAGCATAATAAACTTAAACTCGATAATCGAGCCCCAAAGCACCGAACCAAAGCAGGAAACCCAAACAATTCCGCTGACTGAACCACAAACCCCACAGCCCGTGCTTGAAAAAACAAGCACTGTAAACGGATTTTCTGACAGCCGAACCGGCAGTGAATTTGACCAAAGCAACTCAAGCGAACCGGTCAACACTGCAGAAGAAAAAGATAATCCCCCTGAACAAACCAACGATTCTCCGGAACAAAACAACAATCCCCCTGAACAAAAAAAAGAAGATAAACCACCCTTGGAAAACAAAATTTCTGAACCGCAAGGCATGGCATTTTCCCCGCCTCCGCTTGACAAAAAAGTGTTTGGAAACGAATCAGAAAAAGACATTCCAAAAGACAACTTCTTGAAAGATATTCACCGGGAACAAAGGAAAAACGAAAACCCAACCCCAGGATTCATCCTGGATTCTTCTTCAACACACACCGAACCCGGCGCAGAAAGCCAGCCAGGCAAATATACCGTGGAAAAAACGGAAAAACCAAACACGCTTGAAAAATCACCAAACCCTGTTCTCCAGCAAAACACAAATTCAAAAGCACCAGAAGACCCCTTTGACAGCTACAAAAAACGGGAAATGGCATTCAAAGATAAAAACAAATCACTCAACAAAAATAATTTTGTGAAAATCGGCTTAATTGCGGTTGTTGCAGTAGTTATTCTCGGTGCAATTGCAATAAGCGGTCTTTTGACCGCGGGCGCAGACACCGAAAACCCTGCCCTTGCAAAAAACGCTGAAACCACAGAAGACAGCCAAGCAAAACTAACACTTGAAATCGAGTCAAACATCTCACTCGCTGATTTTTTCAATGACTACAAACCAAAAATGGCTGTCCGAAACAACAGCGAAAACATTATTGAAAGCGACATCTACTCACTCTACATTGACGAAAACCACTGCTCTGACACGCTGTCAACAGTAAAGGAAATCAAAAAAGACGAAAACCTCACTCTTTACTTCAACAACATTTCGCAAGCATGCCAGTTTGCAGACAATCCCGACTTTGACATGAGCGCAAACCACGAAATAAAAATAACCAGTCCAAACGGCGTGGAAATAATCCAGAGCATCTGATGCACGCCAATTCCTGGAAACAAAAAACTGTTATTTGTCATTCTTACACGCAAAACAGCAAAAACAACAGCATAACCCACAAATACGTCATCTGACTAACTAAAGATATATAAATGACGTAATACATCGTTTTTTTATGGCACACTCCATACAAAACAACACACCAGTAACAGCAAGCAATTCAAAACCCTTAGACATCCTTATAATCGGAGCAGGGCCTGCCGGCATTTCGTGCGCATCAAGGGCAAAAGAACTGAACCTAACTGCGACTGTAGTAGACGCAAACACCATTCTGCACACAATCAAACAATACCCCAAACACAAAATTTTGTTTGGTGTTCCCGGTTACTATGGAAAAACATGGGAAAAATTTGTTGCCGGAATGGAAAAAAACGTTTTGGACTTCGGGCTGAAAGTGTTTGAAAACACAGACATAAAATCAATTAAAAAAAACAGCGAATTATTTGTTTCAACAACAAGGAACGGTAAAAAGTTTCATTCAAAAAAAGTTGTGGTTGCAACCGGCATAAACGACAACCCGAAAAAGCTGGCGGTTCCCATTAAAGACGACAAGCTTGTAAAATACCAGCTAAAAGACGCGTCCAAATACAAAAACAAAAAAATAACTATTATCGGCGGAGGCGACTGCGCAATTGAAGCCGCGCTGCAGCTCGACGAATGCAATGCACAAGTAACGCTTTGCCATCGAAAATTAAAATTCACCGGAAACGCAAACCCCTCAAACATTCAAAAACTTCTTGACTCAGACATAAAAATTATTTTCAACTGCAACACTACCCAGATAACTAAAAAATGTGTTCACCTTGCAGACAAAAAAACCGGTAAAACAACAAAGTTACCTGCCGAGCGCGTATTTGTATTCATCGGAAAAAGGGCAAACTCTGATTTTTTAAACTCCATCGGGCTTGAACTGCAGGAAAACAGCAAACCTAAATGCAACGAAAAACTTGAATCAAACGTCCCGGGAATTTACGTAGCAGGCGACCTGACCAACGAGCCGCTGATTCTGCCTGCCGTTTACCAGGGGTTCAAAATCGCCGGCACAATAAAAAAAGAAATCAACAAAGAAGCCATGCAAGAATCACAAGACACAGTTTCATCCCCTTCCAAAATAAACGCAGTTTCAAAAAATGCAAGTGCGGCTACGGGGATTTGAACCCCGGCAACAAGCTTGGGAAGCTTGCGTCATGCCACTAGACCATAGCCGCTTCAAAACAAGAGGTAAGCCAACAGACTATTACTTCATCACTTATGCGTGCAGATTAATTTAAGTTTTTCACCTGGTTGTTCAACGCGCGCAAAAAACAACCGCTCGAGCTGGATAATCTGACCCTGTCTGATATTTTTTGCTTCTGCCTCGGTTTTCCCGAGAAGAAGTGTTGAATCAGGAAGCAGTATTTCACAAGGCATTGACCGGCCCTGCAAAACCCACTGGATCTTTTTTGTTTTTGGCTGAAGTTCAAAATCAACAAACTCCGCTTCAACTTCAAAACCATCTTGAGTTGAAACAGAAACAACCCTGAAATTAAACGCATCCTTGAGCCGGATCACCTGCCCGGCCTCAAACAAGTCAGCATCGGTTTTTGAAACAAAAAACTCTGCGTTTCCTTGTTCAAGACTGTAAGTTCTTTTACCCCTTTCAGGAAAATCAGGGTGTACTTTAAGCGAAAGTTCACACTTGGGCGTGTTTTTCACAACCAGCTTCACCGGGTCGGCTGCAAAAAAGAACCTGTCCGCATCTTTTTCAATGAACCCCTTGTTGACTGCTTCAAGTGTCTCAAGCGACGCTGAAATGTCTTTCTCGCTCAAACCGATTTGCGTCCAAAACTCAATTATTGCCTGCGGCTGAAAACCCCTTCTTCTCAAAGCGCAAAGCGTTGGCAGGCGCGGGTCATCCCACCCGGAAAACTCACCTTCTTTTATCCCTGCTGAAATACCGCTCGTGCTCAACTTACCAAACCCGTGAACCGCTACCCGCCCCCAGTATTTAACACTTGGATATGTCCAGCCAAAATAATCATAAACAAACTGCTGTTTAAAAGTACTGTCGCGCAAATCCTTTCCCCTTATTATGTGCGTGACACCGCGGACATGGTCCTCTATTGCACTCTCAAAATCAAGAAGCGGCCACACAACGTATTTTGAACCCGCAAGGGGGTGGTCTTCCCGGATTATGCGAAAGGCAATCCAGTCACGAAGCGCCGGGTTCCTGTGATCAACCCGCGTTTTAACCTTCAACACTGCCTGCCCTTCTTCAAACCCGCCTTCAATCATTTTTTCAAACAATGCCTTGTTTTCTCCAACTGACTGGTTCCTGTGCGGGCAAGGTTTTCCTGCGCTTCGAAACCCCCTGTTTTCCTCAACTCCGCACTTGCACACGTATGCGCCGTTAAGTTCAATGAGTTTTTTTGCGTGCTCATAGTAATTTTCAATATTTCCTGACGCAATGACTACCTCGTCTGCCTTGAACCCGAGCCATTCAAGGTCTTCAAGATACCACTTGTAGGCTTCAACCATTGGCCGTTTTGTCCTCGGGTCAGTGTCATCAAACCTGACAATCAGTTTTCCACCATACTCTTTTGCAAGAACCGCATTGGTAACCATTCCGCGGGAGCTTCCAAGAGTAGACGGGCCGTTCGGGTTCGGGGCAAACCTGAAAACCGGTTTTTGCCCTTCTTTCACGCTTATTCCTGAAAAACCTTTCTTTTCATCTTTCCTTTTTTCATGTTTTTCAGGAAACATGCCCTGAAAGTCGCGTTCAAACTCTGCTTTTGCTTCTCCTGCAGGCATTGAGTTGACTTCCACGCAAACCTTCGCTATTTGTTCTGCTGTCTCGCCGGGATTTGAGCGAAGCTTTGGAAACTTTCCAAAAACCCTGCCCATTATCGCTTTCGGGTCTGCAGAACCGAAATCAACGGCATTTTTAAGTGCTGCTGCCCTGACAAACTTATTTGCTTCTTCATTCATCAAATCACTGTCCCGTAACACTGTTTCCGTAAAATAACACAATCAACATAATTAATCAATGTAATTGTACAGTCACTGGTATGAATGGAGGCAGGCTAAAAAACCTCAATTAATCCTTGTTTCTAAGGTCCTCCAATATCTCCTTTGCGCGCTCCATTCTCACGTCTTTTTCCTCAACCATCTTCGCGGACACAGCACCCACCTCGCCCCCTGTGGCTCCCGCAGTTATCGCAATATTCCTTGAGTGAAGGGCCATGTGCCCCCTCTGGATCCCTTCGGTTGAAAGCGCCCGCAATGCAGCAAAGTTTTGCGCAAGGCCGACTGAAGCAATCACCTGCGAGAGTTCTGAAGCCGTCTTCACACCCAGTATTTTGACTGCCGCTTTTGCAACCGGATGCACTCTTGTAGCGCCACCTACAAGACCGACTGCCATAGGAAGCTCGACTGATGCCTCAAGATCCCCGTTTTCGTTCTTCCAGTATTTTGCAAGGGGCTTATAACTGCCGTTTGTAGCCGCGTATGAATGCGCCCCTGCTTCAACTGCCCTTGTGTCGTTCCCGGTTGCAAGAACCACTGCCGTTATGCCGTTCATTATTCCCTTATTGTGTGTTGAGGCGCGGTATTTGTCGTTTGCCGCCAGTTCATACGATTCTATTATAGCGTCAACTACTTCTTCTCCGCCAAGCGATTCTTTCAAAAACACTGCCTTTGCCCTGGCAAGGCGCAAATCCGCAAGGTTTGAAATGATTTTCAGCCGCGCGTGACCCCCCGTAATTTCAACTATTGCAGGTGCTACTGCTTCTGCCATCGTGTTCACTGCATTTGCGCCCATTGCGTCCCTGCAGTCCACAAGCAGGTGTATGGAAAGCATCCTGCCGACAACTTGCGACTCAATCACATGGACTTCAAGGTCTTTTGCCCCTCCACCGTACTTCACAAGCATTGGGTCTTTCTGGTTTGCCATTTCAAGAATTTCGCCTTTTTTGTCAAGAAGCTTTTGTTTCGCTGATTCCGCATCAGGCGAACCGACAACCTGTATCTGCCCGCGCATGACACAGCCGGTGGTCTCTGCACTGAACCCGCCTGACCCGCGCGCAAGTTTGGCTGCGTTGCTTGCGGCCGCAATAACTGACGGCTCTTCAGTTGCCATGGGTACAAGGTAATCTTTTCCGTTTACCTTGAAATTAACTGCGATCCCAAGCGGAATTTCCATTGAACCGATTACATTTTCAACCATTTTATCAGCCTGTTCCAATCCAAGCGCCCCGTGCGCGCTCAACGCACCACACTCTTCCTCTGAAAGACCTGTAAGCTCAGCCACTTTCAAAAGCCTTTCAGCAGACGACAACTTGTAAAAACCGGAAATTCCTGAACTACCATCCATAACAATCAACTCCAAATTCAAAATGCTAAATCAAAACTACCATAATAACTGTCAAACAAAACAAAATCACTTGACAAACAAAAACATTTCTTTAAAGGAAAATGCGCAAAAGAACAAAACGACAAAACAACACACAAAATGCAACTGTTGTTTACAAACATTTGTATGTGTGTTGTTTTTTGTTTATTTATTGTTAACTTAAAAACACCGCCAATTTAAAATACACAACAATAAATATTGTTGTCTTTTGTTTTTGTTTATTTAAAACGCTCAACCAATAATTATATCCTGTGCCCTGATTGACTTTTCCTCTTGTTGCTTGGAATCGTTGCCTGAATCATCAGCTGAATCATCACGATCTTTACCTGAGCCATCAGTTGAATCACCGTGATCCCCATCCGGCCCGCCGCCTCCTGAACCGCCTTGGTCACTGCCCGAGTGGCCTGATTTGCCGACAAAGCTTTTATTGAGCTTGTATCTTCCTTTTTCAACACGCACAATAAACCCTTCCCTGGAAAACTTGGGCACGACAAACCTCATCCTTCTTTTCAGCTCCTTAAAGGGGACTTCGCCAAACACATTTTTCTTGTCTATCAGATCTGTCAGCTCGCGGACATTGAAATCTTTTTCTGAAAAATTTTCTTTCATGAAATCCATGAGTTTTTTTGTGTCAATTATCTTTGACCTGAAAAACTTTTCCTCAAAAGAACTGTAATCCCGTTCTTTTCCTGCAGAACCAAAAACCTTGCTTTCAAGCTCAAAAACCCTTTTTTCAAGCAGCGCAACAGCATCTGACTGCATGCCTTCAGGCACACTGTTTCCACCGGCTGTTTTTGAGGACACGGCAGCGAGTTTTTCCCGAAACCGGTTGTTTTCAAGTTCAAGAGCCTGCTTTTGAGCCGAAAACTCCTCTTTTTCTTTTTTCAGTGCAGCATTCTCTTCTGCAAGGAATCCTTTTTCTTTCACGACCTTATCATTCAACTCCTTGAGCTTCAGACACACCTGGTAATACTGCTTTGCCTTTTCAGTCATTTCATCTGACATTTCACACACCTCACTTTCACTTAAAAAAATTCAGGTTCTGCCTGTTTAACTTCTGTCTGCTAATCTTACACTTATTTAACTTTTAGAGATAAATAAGTATTTTTGTTTATTTTTATTTAAAGTTTTTGTTTTATATCTGCAGGTTTAAATGTTTAAATGCAGTTAAATAGTTTTGGCAATGGTTAAATTGCGTTTCAACTATGGTAATATTATGTTTCAACTGCAGTTAAATAGTGTTATGCGCAATTAAAAATGAGCTATAAATTTATAAAGACCCGCTGCCAACTACAAAATATGAACATAAAGTTGCATCATTTTGCATATAACACCACACCAAATAATCTGGAATTAGTTTTAGAACTTCTGGAAAAATTGGGCTGCACACTTGCTTACAGAAAAGAAAATGCACGATGGTGCATGATAGAGCAAAAGCCGATTCCCATTGACATTCAAATAATTGAAACTACAGATCAGCCAATCTCCATTGAGAAAAAAACTAACACCCACATTGCTTTTTTATCAGACACCCCTAAAGAAGACATTGAAGAGATTAAACAATTTCTGAAAGATAAAAGTGTGAAATTCAGACAAGGCAGCTGGTCTGACAAAGAACTGTGGTTTGATTTACCTGATATATCTGTCAACTTTGCAATTGAGATAATACATACTTCAATGGTTGAATAGTTCATTCGTGAACTACCCCACCCTTACGGATGGGGCTTCCTGATTAAATTACAACTGAATCACAACCGAAAAACACCAAAACACACCAATCCGACAATAATGTTAAATAACCGTGCGTGCTTTCCTTTAATTGTGAAATTAATTGTCTTGCAGGTCGGGCTTGGAAGCTTTGGAAAAAAAGCGCTTGAAAAATGGTGCGAGCTGGACGGCCAGGTAATAGAAAACACAAAAATAGAGTTTTTAGGGGCGTGCGACAAAAACGAATACTCAAGAGAAAAAGCGCTCAACATATGCAATGATAAAAACGTGTTTCCCGCGCTGTTTTCAACAAGAAAAGCAATGTTTGAGCACATTGCAAAAACCAGAAAAAAATATGACCTTGTTCTGGTCTACGACGCAAGTTCCTCAAGCGACCACGCAAGGCACATTCAAGAATGCATAAAACTCGGGTTTTTCTGCCTTGTCGAATCACCCCCCTATACAAGTTTCAGTGAAGAAAAACAGGTAATGGATCTAATTCACTTTGTTCACGTGTCAAACGAAAACAATTTTTACAACAAGTGGCTTTGCTGCCAGACAGAATCGGAAAACCCCGTCGTTCTAACGGTCTTGGATCTTTTGAAAAAGGAAAACCAAAAAATAAAAAGCATAGAAACCTGCCGGTTTTCTTCAATCGGGCTTGAAAAATCAGCTGCACCATTGTTTCGCGAGGGAGTGACCGGCGGAGACCTGCTTGACCTTTTGCCTGAAGAATCATACATCCTGAGGTTTTTTACCGACAACCCTGCAAAACTGGACATCTTTCTTGAAAACGCCAAATCAGACTATTTAATGGTCTCAAACACGCAAGACCAACCCAGCCTGATGAACTGTTCAGGACAGGAAATCACAAGGGCAAACATGAAAGAAAACCCACCCGCAAGCGCGCAGACAAAAGTAATGCTGAAAATCAACAACACACCCGTAACGCTTAACTCCGGGTGGCTTGGACTGCCAAAAGAAATAAAGGAAAAAACAGAGTCAATCGGCAGGCAGGCAAAACACAACTTTATTTCCTCAGGCAAGACGGCAATGTACCTTGAAGAACCCGTGCTTAAAGGAATCCGCCTGCTCCACATAAAACTTGAAAAAAGCGAACTCATCGGCGACTTGACCCACAACGCTCTTTTTTCAAGGCACGGTAAAAGCTGGACAAAGAAAAAACTGGTGAAAACTGAAGGCGACGGGCTTTCAAGAGTATTTTCAAAAACCGTCTCGCACATCCTCGGCAAAGGAAAACCAAGCACAAGCAGGATTGAAACCGAGCACTTCATGCACCAGATCCTCCTGGCAAAAAAAATGATTTTCTTGAAAAAAATGTACTCAGACCCGAAATATGAAGCAAACAAAACAATTGAAAAAATAAAGCGGGAAATCAACCCAGGCAACTGATTGCAAAAACAGATCCTATTCCTGGTTAAACACCACACGCAATTTAATTACATTGCCCACAGTGCTTCTTTTATATTATAAAAAAACTTATAGTACTTCCAAAAATTTTTTAATAATCATTTAAATAAATTCCAGCAGTAAATAATGCATCATTCTCTATTCTCAAATTCTTCAACGCCCTTGTCTGCTTCAAAGACACAACCCCGAGCCGGCACTCTAAAAGCCACCAAAGAGACCTTACTCTTCAAAAGAAAAAACACTACAATAACTCAAAAAACTCAATTCCCACCCCTAACCCCTATCAAACAAATTTTATCACCCCCATTGCATTCACCTGGATTTACCCGCATGAACTGCAAACCAATAACAACAATAACACATAAAAAATCATAAAAAAATAAACAAAGACTGTAAAAAGTAAACAAACAGTCAAAACTATTTCACGCACACTTTAACAACGCAGCAGTGTGTCAAAGGCACCTTATTGGGTTCGAGTCCCAAAACTGCAATCAGCTTTGCAGACCGGCAAAGCACGTACTGACCCCTAAACTCGGATGAGCATAAGGGAAACACCACATTGGGGCTGCTTAATAACCAAGCAGAGGTAAATCCAACAAAAATAATGGAAGGCAATAAGAATGAGCGAAGAAATTCCAGAAAAAGAAGATGAACAATTTACATTGACAGACATAGACACGGGCGAAAGCGTAGTTTGTACTGTGCCGATGCTGTTAGGGATAGGCCCCGAAAAAAATAAGTTCGGAGCACCTAAGAAACCATTGACAAAAAAACAAAAATTAGTTTCTCTGCTGAGGAAATTAATCAAAAAAATATAAATATAGTGGATTTTCTGCTTAATGCACCTTGATTTTTGGGGCGAATAGCAGAAAATTTCATATTTTTTAGCCACCAATCAGAGAAATGTCAAAAACCAACAAAAAAGCAGTTGCACAAACTGGTGCTTTTCTCAGGTTCAAACCCTGAAACTGCGATCGCTTTGCAAACCGGCAAAGCAACTAGTCAGAATAACAGAACAGAATACAACATTATGGAAAATAACATGATTAAATTGTATTGTTTTGTTTATTTTCATTTATCAAACTGTTTACTACTATTTATTGTTTGCTTATTGTTTATTTACTAACTGTTTATTATTTGTTTATTTTTGTTTACTAAATATTTATTACCTGCTTAATTACTTACTGCCCTGAATACACAAACCGAAAAAATGAATCTTTTTTGCGAAAGGTTTATATAGTTTGTTTGCAATAAATATTGTATCTTTTCTATTCTCTCATTCTTCAAACATTTGTCCATGTTCACGGACACACCAACAGACATAGCAGTCTTAAAATGCTAAAAACGAGATTCAACTCGCCAAAACACTTACTCATTATCCTCACTACTCACTTACCCTACTCATTATCCTCACTACTTACTATTACACTAGTATCACACCATTACACTTTCAATTTTTGATTTTTAAATCTTAAAAAATCACATCTGAACTAATTCTTCTTCAGATTAAAGCAGTTTTCCCTGCACACCCCTTTTTCTTAAACAATTCCTTAATGTTCACTGCAAAGAACAAAGAACTAAACGCAGTAAACATTCCATTGGTTGATCCGAAAAAACAACCATAATTCAATCACTTCTACTTATATGATACATAACAATAAACTTCTTCTAAAATGAAAGGACCCCCATCATACGGAACCCACTTTTTAACTCAATTGGGTCCTTTCGCTTCCCGTCACGTTTACCCCTGGACAGGATAAAAACAAACTCTTTTTTAAAAACAATTACAGAGCACTCATCAGGCGCATTGGATAAAACGCCCAAAACTCTTTTTAGGTAAACCCGCTCTTCCTCCATCCATCACGTCAGCAAATCACAAAAACGCTGATAAAAACACATACTATGTAAAAAATTATGTAGTAAAAAATTCCGGTTAACCACAATTGGAAACAAAACTAATCGGTTACAAATACCAACATAGCTGTTTAGGCGTTCCCTAACATCTTCTGAGTACCCGCTCAAACCACCAAAATTATTTGGTGCTACATCAAATCAAACAAGCAACTCTGCATACACAGGGTATACTAAGCGAAAGCTTAACAGGGTTCAAATCCCGCAGTTGCAATCGCTTTACCAAAGCAACCGGCAAAGCAACAAAAACATGGGAGTGGAACAACATGCACAACAACACAACACCAGAAAACAAAGAACTTCAAAAGGCGGAAAAAACGCCAAGAGAGACATATAAGGCATGGCAAAAATGGCAAAAGTACTTTAAGGAAAAACTGTACAGGCAACCCGCATCGTCACACGAAGACTATTACAATCTGGCGATACTTACTGCAAGGTCACCGCAACAGGCGATTGCAATGATCAGGAAAGCGCAGAGGATTGATCCAAGTAGTATGGGAATCGACCTCGCAGAGGATTTCAGGTTGCTGTACAATAGGACGGAACACGACTATGAAAGGCAACACATCTCTGCTTTACGGTAGTGAATTGGCTTCTTTTTTTACGCCACCCGCCCCCGTGAAACACAGCAGTGGCAAGAAACGCAATTACTGCGTTGTCTTAGCGAGCATCAAAACCGCAGCCGCCAATTACTTTGCCAAAAAAACCAAGGCAAGGTAAAAAAAGCATATTAGAGATAAAAACAAAGGAGTTGAAAACTATGAAATTAATAACATTCGTGGTGCTTGGCATGATCATCATGATAAGTGTAGTCAGCGTAGGAGCTTACGCGTTTGTAAAATCCGCTGACTTTGGATACATCTCCGGAACCACCGAAGACTACTCTGTGGCTAAAGAGGATTTTCGACTGGAAGTCAATGGTGAAATCGCCACCATCCAGGACGGCAAACTTGCCTCACCCGGAGATACATTTGTAGTTCCCATCAAGGGAAAGTACAAGACAAGCGGAACGGTCAAAATCACCAACACCGAAAATAACAAAGGGATTATCATATATAATCTCGGAGTTGGCACAGGTGATTATGCTAAAGCCAGCACCAAGTGGTCATTTAACAGGAATAGTGGGTGGTTTTCGTGGAGATCACCTGATTCCCTAATATTTGGGAAGGGAACTGGACTACATGTGTTAAGCGGAAGCCCGGAGATGAACGCAGCTCTTGAGTCAATCAGGGTCGGAGATGAAATCGTGATAAGCGGCTATGACGGAGAAAAAATAATTCTCTACGAAAACGGGAAAAAGCTCACGCGTGGCCTCAAAGGATGCCATTACGTAGTGGTCACAGACCTGAAAATAAAGAAAAAATAAAATTCAGTCGGCTTCTTTTTTTACGCCGACCTATTTCTTTGCAGGAGTAGCATCTGAGCGCTGGACGGAGCGCAGGCACTGAAAAAAGTGTTCAACCGGCTCAAAACCGGCAGTTGCCATAGCTTTGCCAAAAAAGCAACGGCAAAGTGAACAACCAGGAGTGAAACAACATGCACAACACAACACAAGAAACCGAAGAACTTCAACAAATCGAAATGGAACTCTTTGGAACAACCCAAAGAACCGAACGATTCATAGAAGAAACCGCAGCATCCAACAGCAAGAGCACAACAGGCACCCTGACAGCGGAAAACATACTTTCCTTCCTCAGAACCAAGGATACCGCAACATTGTTCAAAACACTAAGATCAGTGTCGTCACCAGGATGTATGTGCGACACCCCTAAGTTAACAGAACAACTATGCAAAGCAATCACTTTGAGATTGTTCAACGGCAACCCGAGGATTTCCGAAAGCATGACAAACATGCTCATAATCGGAAAACACAGGTACGCATGGTCATTCACTGAACTTGTGAACGTTTTCAAGTTCAACGAAGAATGCATCAGCCTGATTGAACGCACTGCACAGCAAACCACCTAAAGCATTGACAGTAAATTGGCTTCTTTTTTTACGCCACTTACTGCCGTGATTAACAAATCACAAATAAGGAATCACTTCCTTAGCAGTTGAACACGCACACCGGGTGCAACTAACTCCTCGGGTTCAAATCCCGCAACTGCAATCGCTTTGTCAAAAGCAACCGGCAAAGTAAGAACAAGCAGGACAAGATACTGCTTGTAACACCTCAACTGCTCCAGCGAAAGCGGGAAGCGTTGAGTAGAACAACCTATAAGGAGAGAAACAATATGCCAGAAGGCAACACAAATGGAACGTCAGAAAATGACGAACACAGAACCCCTAGAAACTGGAAGAGAATAGGGAAAATAGGCACCGGACTAGTAACAATAATTGCAGTCCTTGCCTTAATATCGTGGCTAAGAGATCCAATCCTAAGCTGGATAACAAACCACTGGCTGGTGACAG
>JAGGVJ010000015.1 GCA_021158055.1 Candidatus Iainarchaeum sp.
GAAAAGGTGTAAGATTGGAAAAGGTGTAAGATTGGAAAAGGTGTAAGATTGGAAAAGGTGTAAGATTGGAAAAGGTGTAAGATTGGAAAAGGTGTAAGATTGGAAAAGGTGTGATTGAGAGATAAAAACAGGCAGTAAACAGTAGTTGGGTTTGCTTTGCTTTTTACTGTGCTTTTATTTTTTTGATCTGCTGAAGAAAATTTCGAAGCAGCAAGTGGCCGTTTGAGTTTTCAATTTTGAGTTCCGGGTGAAACTGGAATCCGTATATTTGTTTTTCTTTGTGTTTGACTACTTCTGTTCCGTGTTCTGATTTTGCAAGGGTTTTGAGCCGGTTTCCTGTTTTTGTCACGGCGTGGTAGTGTGCTTCAACTACGTTTAGTTTTTGGTTTTTGATTCCTGTAAATAAAGAGTCGTTTTCTAATAGTTCTATGTCAACGCATCCTTTGATTTTGTTCGGGTAATATGTTGTCATTTCACTTTTGTATTCTTCGCACAGCAATTGGAAACCAAGGCAGATTGCAAGAATGGGTGTGTTTGAGTTTTTTATGATTTCGCGTTGCTCGTCATAGATCCCGTAGTCTTTTCTTATGGATAAAAAGGATCCGCCTGAAAGTATGACTGCGTCAAAGTTTTCCGCGTCTCTTGCCTTGAAGTCTGTGCAGTGGATTGTTTCAGCATTTTCCCCTTGTTCTTTTACTGTTTTTTCAAGTTCGTCTATGTGCTGCGAGAAGTTGTTTACGATAAGTATATTTATTTGAACACCGGATGGTGGATTTTTGTTTTCATTTTTGTTTGCAATAATAATACAACAAACAACATATAAAAAAGTATTGCATGATTGCAGTGTGAAGTTGGCAAAACGGGATATATGGAAGATATGTGCAAAAACAGAACATACAAAGGACATATGCAAAAAACACGTTCAAAACAGGATTCGAAAACAATTTATGCACCCACAAATATATGTTATACTGGTTGTGATAATATGAATGAAGCAATATTGAACATTGGCGGTTTGACTGATTTTTCCACTGTTGACTTTCCGGGAAAGCTTGCATCAGTGCTTTTTTTGTGCGGGTGTCCTTTTAGGTGCCCGTGGTGCTACAACGGTGACCTGGCGCTTTCAAAGAACTGTTTTGAGCTCAGCGTGGGTGTTGTGTTTGAAAAGATTATGTCGTGGAGGGATATGATTGACGCGGTTGCGGTGACTGGTGGGGAGCCGGTGATGCAGGCAGATGCCTTGATTGACCTTTTTAAAAAACTGCGGGCGGAAGGATTGTCTTTGAAGATTGATTCTGATTGCTTTTACCCGGAAAGCCTTGAAAAAATCATTCCTTTTTTGGATTATGTTGCAGTTGACGTGAAGACTTCCCCTGGCAGGCCGCTGGAATACGCGAAAGTGACCGGGTTTAAGGGGGATGCGGTTGACCTTGTGAAAAAGGTAAGGCAGAGCCTTGAAGTTTTGAGGAAGTCAGGGAAACCCATTGAAGTCAGGACCACGATTGTTTCCGATATGAATGATTCAGCCCAGATAATAAAGGAGATTGCGAAAGAAGTCGGGTTTGCTGATTCTTACGTGCTCCAGCAGTTCGAGCCAAGAGAAGGGCTTTTGGACAAGTCGTTTGAGTCAAAGGAAGTTGTTGAAAGGAAGAAAATGCTTGAGCTTGGTAAAGCCGCAAAAGAAGCCGGCTTGAAGAAAGTGATTGTGCGGACAAAGGAAAACGGAAGCGAAGTGGTTTGATTTTTTATTTTTTAGTACTTGTTTAGCAAAAATAATTGACATGCTGAACTCTCACGGGTATGAATAATGGCAAAAAGAAAGATAGAATTGCCAATCCCTTCGCTTGTTTTTTTCTGAATTTTATTTTACCCATATACTGGCTGTCTGACAATTCAACCCGCAATATTATAAATTGATTGCATGGTTGTGATTTTTGAATTTACCGTAAAAAACATAAAAAATCAGAAAACGTTATGCTTCACCATGATTCCATAATTTCTGAAATAATTGTCGGACAGTCTATATAATTATATTTGATATAGCGTTGAGGAGAGGGGGCGGAATTGAATATAACGGAATGAGGATAAAAGAAGTTTTCGTAGCGGAGAAAATTTGGGAAAATTGCGAGCCGAGCAATTTTCCTTTTATCCCTTGTTATACGAGGGTAAAATTCTGAAAGAATTTTAAGCGCAGCGTCCCCAAGCGGAATGAAATGGAGCACAGAGTCGGGCGGAGCAGTGGCGTGATTATCTTTTCCACCTTTTTTCCTTTATGAATATTGATACACATGATAGAAAATACCACCAAATGGGTATTAGTACAATAACTATTTTAATAATAATTGGTGAAGTGAAATCACTATCAACAAAATTTAGTGGCAATAATATAAAATTGTAAAGATATTCTTCAAATGCACAAATTGTATTGACAATTGTATTTCCACCTAACCCAAGAATTTCATCAAATACAAAGAAAGAAAAAAGGATTAAAATAACCATAATAGGAAATATGATAGTTATAACTATCTTTTTCTTTGTTATTTTGAGAAAATTTTTGATTAGTATTTTCATATTCATATTGTATCTCTTGTAAATTTATAAAAGTTTGGTTTGAGCCACTGCGTAGCACGATTTCGTATAACAACTTATATACGAACTTTTATATATAAAATTTGTTGTTAGTTACGTATGGACGAACTTGAAAGATTAAACATTGAATTGAATTCAAGGGGATTCAGCCATAAAACAAAAAAATCTTATTTGTTTTTCATTGCTGATTTTCTGAAATTCACTAAAAAGAAGCCTCGTGAGATTCAAAAGGAAGACATTAAAAAATACATATCTTACCTTATTGTCAATAAAAAATATACAAATATCACTGCGAATGTGGCAATAAGCTCTCTAAAATTCTTTTTCGGCAGGGTTTTGGAAAAAGATGTATGCAAAGGCATAGAGCGCCCGAAAAGGGAAAACAGGCTGCCTACGGTGTTGTCAAAAGGGGAAGTAAGGAAAATCATAGGTTCTGCAAGCAATATAAAACACAAATTGGTTCTGAAATGCATTTATGGAATGGGTTTAAGGGTTTCAGAAGTTGTCAACTTGAAATTAGCTGATTTTGATTTTGACAGAGACATGGTAAAGATATGTTCTGCCAAAGGAAACAAAGACAGGTATGTTATGCTGCCAAAGGGCTTGAAATCGAATTTGATCAGCTATATTGAACTTGAAAAACCGGAAAAATATTTGTTTTCAGGCAGAAAAGCAAAATACACAATCAAATCAGTCCAGAAAATATTTGCAAATTCATTAAGGAAAACAGGCATTAAAAAAAAAGCAAGCTGCCATACTTTAAGGCATTCTTTTGCAACTCATCTGCTGGAACAGGGAATTGATATCCGGTATATTCAGTCTCTCCTTGGACATTCAAGGTTGCAGACAACCCAAATATATACTCATGTAGCAAATAATAAATTAAAAAACATACAAAGTCCTTTAGATAATCTGTAGTGTTAAAATTCAAGTTTGAGACTTAAGGCAGGAATGGAGGTGCTTGATACAGGTGATGTAGTAGCGTAACAAATTTTGTTGAAACTTTAATAACGCATATGTTGCCTTTTTTATAAATATCTGTTTAATCTTTTTTTGAAGTATATTACGAATTGGTTTATGGCAGTGCTCCGATTATGTATAGGTAGAGTTCATTTTTCGAACGTGTTCATGATGATCAGGTGCAGGATTTTTATCAGGGGGTTTTGCGTATGCTTCTGTTGAAATTTTCTATGGGTTCGTGGTGTAAAAATAAGCCGCCGGATTTCAGGGAGATACTTGAAAAACGTGAATAAATTTTGCCTGTTATTCTTCCAGCGTAACTTTTTTAATTTCTATCCTTCTATTATATAATCAATGTTGTGTTTTGTTATTGATTAATGTTGGTTGATTATGGATTATTGCTTTGGCAATAAAGTTTTATTTTTGGGTTACTTGCATTTCAGTCTTTAAGGTGGTTTTTTTGGCACTTGACAAAAGTAAATTAAGGAAGAAGTTCGCCTCCGAGTGGGAAAAGCATTACAAGCTTGACTTCCTGCTGAAAGAAGGGTTTGTGAGGCGGACCTGCAGGAAATGCGGAATTAACTTTTGGACCCTTGACCCGGACCGTGATGTGTGCGGCGACGCTGCATGCGTCGGATACGAGTTTCTCGGAAACCCCCCCACAAAAAAAAGACTGGATTACATAGAGACGTGGAAGACTTTTGAGAACTTTTTTGAGAAACGTGGCCACAAGTCAATAAGCCGCTACCCTGTGATTTGCAGGTGGAGAAACGACCTGTTTTTTACAATGGCGTCGATCCAGGCTTTCCAGCCATACGTCACATCCGGAGAGGTTGACCCGCCTGGAAACCCTTTGATTATCCCTCAGCCGTGCCTCAGGTTCAATGACATTCCGAACGTGGGGGTTTCAGGACGCCACCTGACTTGTTTTACGATGATCGGCCAGCACGCTTTCAACAAGGACAAATTGTTTTACTGGAAGGAAGAGGCACTCGGCAACGATTATGATTACCTGCAGAAAGGTCTTGGCATAAAAAAAGAAGAAATCGTGTTCCACGAGGAAGTTTGGGCAGGCGGGGGAAATTTTGGCCCGTGCATTGAGTTTTTTGTGCAGGGAAACGAGATCGGAAACTGTGTGTTTATGCAGTTTGAAGAAACCGATTCAGGTTACAGGGAAATGGACATAAAAGTTGTGGACATGGGTTCGGGTTGGGAGCGCCAGGCATGGATTGTAAGCGAAGAGCCGAATGTTTACGAGATAGCTTTTAAGCCGGTAGTTGATTACCTGAAAAAACAGACGGGTGCGAAAGTGGACAAAAAACTTTTTTTGGATTATTCAAAGGTTGCGGGTTCTCTCAACGCAGACGAGACAGACCTTGTAAAAGCACGCATTGGCATTGCAGAACAGCTGGGGGTTGACAAGACACAGCTTTTTGATGAAATCGCCCCGCTTGAAGCGGTTTACGCAATTTCTGACCACACAAAGTCGCTTTTGTTCGCGGTGACTGACGGCCAGCTTCCCTCAAATTCGGGCGGCGGCTACAACCTGCGGTTGATTGCAAGGCGGGCTCTTGGTTTTGTCCAGGAGTACGGCTTTGATTTTGATTTTGAAAAGGTTCTTGAGCTTCACGCGTCTTTTCTTAAGCCGGTTTACCCGGGCCTTGACAATGGAGTCGAAACCACTGCTCTTGTGATTGAAGAGGAAAAGAAAAAATACCTTGAAACCATGCGAAGGGGCCGGGGAAAAGTTGTGTCTTTGCTTAGGAAGACAAAAGGAAAAATCCCCCGGGAAAAGCTTTTGGAGCTTTACGAGTCAGACGGTGTTTCCATTGAGATGGTTGAAGAAATCGCAACTGAAGAAAAAATCAGTGTTGAAACCCCCCCTGATTTTTACATGAAGGTTGCTGAAAAGCATTTGGGCAAAAAGGAAAAGAAAGAGAGGAAAGTTGACATTTCAGGCATTGAAAAAACAAAAATCCTTTTTTACGGGGATTCTTACAAAAAAGAGTTCAGTGCAAAAGTCCTCAAGGTCATCGGCAATTTTGTTGTGCTTGACAAGACCCTTTTCTATCCCGAGGGCGGGGGCCAGCCTGGGGACGCTGGAACAATTTCAGGTTCAAAAGTCCTTGATGTGCAAAAGGAAAATGGTGTTGTTCTTCACAAGGTTTCAAAACCAGCTGATTTTTCAGCCGGACAGAAGGTCAGGGGAGAGATTGACTGGAAACGCCGCCAAGACCTGATGCTTGCTCACACGGGAGCGCATATTTTGGGCGCTGCCTGCAGGAAAGTTCTTGGAAAGCATGTCTGGCAAAGCGGTTCGCAGAATGATGTCGGGTCGTCGAGGATTGATTTTTCTCATTTCAGGCACTTGACTTGGGAGCAGATAAACGAAATCGAACTTGAGGCAAACAACCTTATCCGCAGCGCAATTCCTGTTGAGTCAAGGTTTATGCTGAAAAATGTTGCGGAAGAAAAATACGGTTTTGTGCTTTATCAGGTTGCAGCGATTCCGGGCCGCGAGATCAGGGTGGTTTCAATCGGTGAAGCTGACCACCAGGCGTGCGGGGGAACGCATGTGAAAAACACAAGCGAGCTTGGTCTGCTGAAAATAATCGGTTCCGAGCGGATTGCAGACAACGTTGAAAGGCTTGAGTTTGCAGTGGGGCAGCAGGCATTGAAACTCATGCAGAAAAAAGAGCAGTCCTTGAGAAACGCAGCGGAAAACCTGGGTGTTCCGGAAAAAGAATTGGTTAATGCTTCAAAAAAGTTTTTTGACGAGTGGAAGAGTCAGAAAAAACAGATCGAGTCTTTAAAATCAAATATTGCTTCCCGGATTGTTGAAAACCTGGTTTCGGCCTCGCAGAAAAAAGAGGGTCTGCAATGGATTTTTTTAGAAGTAAAAGATGTTGATTCACTTACTTTGCAGTTGGTTGCAGCAGATCTTGCCAAAAAAGAGAAGTCGGTTGTGGCAGTGCTTTTGGGTGGCAGTGAAAAAAACAGGTCTGTTTTTGTGTTCGGCTCCGCGGGAAAAAAAGCAGTTGAAAAAGGAGTCGATGTTTCAAAATATGTGGCAAAAGTGGCCAAGGCAGCGGGCGGAAAAGGAGGGGGAAGGCCTGATTTTGCCCGGGGCGGCGGGTCTGACATGAAAAGCGCAAGAAAAGCACTTGAAGATGTTTTCAGGTAGCGGAGATGATTTTTTAGTGGATAATTTTTAGTAAATAGCGGTTCATTCAGTTTATTTTTAGAGGAGATGTCTTATGGCAATTGATTTTGTTAAAGTTGCTGTCAAGTGGCAGGAGAAGTGGAAAAACGCAAGGGCGTTTGAGTCAGACCCGAGTTCTTCAAAGGAAGGATATTACATACAGACAGCGTACCCTTACCCTTCCGGAGCGATGCACATCGGCCACGGAAGAACTTACACTGTTCCGGACGCGATTTTGCGGTTCAGGCGAATGCAGGGCTTTAACACACTTTATCCGATGGGCTGGCACGTGACAGGCACTCCTGTGATTGCCCAGTGCGAGAAAGTGGCTTTGAAAGACAAAAAAACAATTGACATAATGACAAGGGTTTTTAAAATCCCGAAGCAGGATCTCAAGATGCTTACAGAGCCGGTGAGCTTTGTGAATTATTTTGTGGACAAGGCTTCGACGGGTTACAAGGCAGGGATGAAAAAGCTGGGGATCGGGATTGACTGGAGGCGCGAGTTGAAGACGATTGACCCGCATTACAGCAAGTTTATTTCATGGCAGTACAACACGCTCAGGAAAAAAGGCCTTGTGATTGCGGGAAAATTCCCGGTCAGGTACTGTCCGCACGACAAAAACGCTGTTGGCGACCACGATTTGAGCGAGGGGGAAGGGGTCGATATCGTGGAGTACATGGTGTACAGGTTCAGGTGCGGTGACGTGTTCCTTCCTGCCGCGACGCTTCGGCCGGAAACAGTTTTTGGGGTCACGAACATGTGGCTGAACCCGAAGGAAGATTACGTGGTGGCGTCTGTTTCAGGTGAGGACTGGGTGGTTTCAAGGACCGCTGCGGAAAAATTAAAGCACCAGCACCCGGAGTCTGAAGTCAAGGTTAAGTCGGATTTTGATGTTTCAAAGATTTTCGGAAAGACATGCAGGAACCCGGTTACAGGCGATGAGGTTCCGGTTCTTCCCGCGTCTTTTGTAAGCGGGGAGTTTGCAACGGGGGTTGTCATGTCTGTCCCTGCCCATGCCCCGCTTGATTTCATGGCTGTTGAGGATTTGAAAAAGGACTCTTCGCTGCTTGAAAAGTTCGGCGTTGACAAGAGTGTGGTTTTAGGGATCAAGCCGGTTGCGCTTATAAAAGTTGAGGGTTACGGCGAGTTTCCCGCAGTTGATGTGTGTATGCGTCTTAAGGTATTTTCGCAAGACGATCCCAGGTGTGAGGATGCGACAAACGAGATTTACAAAAAAGAGTTTCACACAGGTGTGCTGAATGAGCGGACCGGGAAGTTCAGGGATATTCCTGTTTCAAAGGCAAAGGCGGTGCTTTCAGCCGAGTTCAGGAAAGAAAATTTGATAGGTTCGTTTTTCGAGCTTTCGGCAAGGCCGGTGACTTGCAGGTGCGGCACTGAAGTGGTGGTCAAGATCCTTGACAACCAGTGGTTTGTGAAGTATTCTGACGAAAAGTGGAAGAAAGAAGTCAGAGACCAGATTTCTTCAATGCAGTTTGTTCCGAAAGATTTCAAATCAAGCTTTGATTATACTGTCGGCTGGCTGGAGAACAAGCCTTGTGCAAGGCAGAAAGGGCTTGGAACTCCAATTCCCTGGGACCCTGATTGGATTGTAGAGCCCCTTGGTGATTCAACCATCTATATGGCTTACTTTACCTTGTCTCACATAGTAAAAGAGCTGGATTCCGGGAAACTTGACGATACTGTGTTTGATTTCGTGTTCCTGAAAAAAGGGGATGCAGGTGAAATCTCAAAAAGGACTTCAGTTCCGGCTGAAAAGCTTCTTGAGATGCAGGAATCGTTTGATTACTGGTACCCGCTCAGGTTTAATTGTTCTGCAAATGAGCTTGTGCAAAACCACATGTCTTACTCTATTTTCCAGCACACGGCAATTTTCCCGAAAGGAAAAAGGCAAAACGGGGAGCTTGTGCTTGGAATGGGTCTTTTGGAGGGAAAGAAGATGAGCTCTTCAAAGGGAAACGTAATTCTTATCGATGACATTGCCGGTTCAATGGGTGCTGACATGGTGCGGTTTTTCCTGTTGAATATGGTTGAGCCGTGGCAGGATTTTGACTGGAGGCAAAGGGCTGTTGAGAAGTCAATGAGGGGTGTTCAGGCGTTTTTCAGCGAGGTGCATGAAATTGCTTTGTCTGTTTCGGATGCAAAAAAGATCGCTGAAGTCGACCTGGAAAGCGATGATTTGTGGATCCTTTCAAAAATCAACAGGAGCCTGAAAAACGCAACGGTGGCTTTTGAGGCGTTTGAGGTCAGGAAAGCGATTATGTCTGTGTTTTTTGATATGTCAAGGGATTTCAGGATTTACATGGAAAAATCAGTTTCAAGGTCAGACACGGAAACTGTTCTGGCAGTGAAAAGATATTTTGCTGATGTTTGGGTTCGTGCCATTGCGCCGGTCACCCCTCACGTGTGCGAGGAGATATGGAGCGCTCTTGGAAACGATTCTTTTGTGATTGATGCCGCGTGGCCGGAATGCGAACAGGGCTTAATCAACGATGCGATTGAAAAAAGCGTTGAGCTTGTTGAAACTGTCATTAGTGACATCAAGAATATCTGTGAAATCACCGGCAACCAAAACTTGAAGAAAGCAGTTGTTTTTGTGTCCCAGAAATGGAAGTGGCTTGTGGTAAAGGAGGCAATGAAGCTTACGACTGAAAAGTTTGATTCGGGAAAGGTAATTTCAGAGGTGATGAAAAACCCTGTTGTGAGAGCCAACGGCAATCAGGTTCCAAAGTTTGTCCAGTTGATTGCAAAGTCGATTCACGAGTTAAAGGAAACTCTTGTTGAGGTCGACGAGTTTGAAGTCCTTTCAGGCCAGGCAGATTACATTTCAGAGCAAATCGGCTGCAAGCTAATCGTTGAGTCCGGCGAAAACCCGTCTTTTGATCCTCTTGGCAAAGCAAAGAACGCAAAACCCATGAAACCCGCGATATATCTTGAGTGAAGCATGTATTGTGCCTGAAGTGGATTTTGTTTTTAGTAATTTGACTGCTTTTATGTTACTATCGGGCAGTTGCGACTTTATTTTTAAAGGTTACTTTTAAATAATCAAATTCATTTAACTTATCTATGTTTGATTTATTCAAGTCGTCAGAGGAAAAGCCATTGCATTCTTTGCCGAAAAACAAAGAAAAACAGTTGAGCAAGGCAAGTTCTCTGGAGGAAAAGGCGGATGGTATTGAAAAGTCGCTTGAGTCGGATTTGATGAAGTTCAAGGGGATTGTAAAAAGCCTTGAAAAAGAACTTGACACGCGCAGTTCACGCATTAATTTTCTTGAGTCAAAAATTTCACGGATGGTTGAAAAAAAAGAGTTTAATTCAGCGCTTGCAAAGTTGAAGGCATTGAAAGGTGAACTTGATTCAACCAGTGCTTCTCTGGCTTCCAAAGAAGAAAAATTCAAAAAGCAGGTTGCAATGCTTAACAAGGCAGTTTCTGTCTTGAAAACCGAGAAGGTTGAATCGGAAGTTTCTTTGAAACAAGACCTTAAAGATTCAGGCAGTAAAGTAAAGAAGTTCAGTTCGGAACTGGAAGATCTTAAGTTGGAGTTTGATGAGTTGCAGGACAATTTCATGAAAACTTCTGAAAAGAACAGGGAGTTAAAGGAAAAACTTGACGAACTTAGCTCTTTGGTTTCGGTGAAGGAAAAAGAAACTTCTGATTTTAAAAAACAAAAGGAACGCGAGTTTAATCAGGCGAAAAATGCGTTGAGGTCTTCTTTTGAGGAGAGTTTTTCAAAGAAGGAAGGGCTTCTTGTTGAAAAGTTAGGGAATGAGAGAAAGCAGCTTGAAAGAGAAATGGAAGCGAAGAAGTCCAGGGTTGATTCTTTGCTTTTGTCTGAAAAAAAGCGTGTTTCTGAGTTGAAAGCGGAGTTGTCAAGGGTTGTCAGTGAAAAAGACGGGGAGATTTCCGCGATTCTCGAGGAAAAGGATAATCTGGAAAAAGAGATTTCTGCAGGGTTAAATGAGAAGAACCGCAAAAAAATTGAAGGGTTAAACAGTAAAATTGATGAATTTGCCGGGTTAAAATCAGGGCTTGAGTCAAAAGTAAGCGAATTAAATAAACAGTTGAAATTTGCAGGGGATTCCCTTGAAAAGCAAAAACGCGCAATTACTTCTCATTACGAAAGCGAGTTGCATTTAGTGAACAGGCAGCTTGCAAAACTTTCCTCTGATTTTAATGCAGCGGATGAAAAGTCCGCTGAACTTGAAGAATTCAACAATTCCTTAAAACAACAGGTCAGGGAATCTGCTTCCGCGTTAAACGATGCAAAATCCCACATGGCAAAAGTTGAAAAAGAAGCTGCGGAAAAAATCGCGTTGATTGAAAAGTCTTCAAAGTCAGAGCTTTTAAAGACAAAAAAAGCACTTGAAACAGAAAACAAAAGGCTTGTTTTCAGAAACCATGATGTTGAAAAACAGCTTGTTGAACTTGCTTCAAAGAACAGTGTTTTGATTTCTGAGCTTCAGAGAAAAAACGACAATTTGCAGTCCAGGCTTTCAAGCATGGCAAGTGAAGATTTTGCCCTGAAAAAACAGCTTTCAGACTTGCATTCGAGGTTTTCTGAGGAGAAAAATGAAAGCATGGTTTTTCACAGGGAATTTGATTCTTCAACTAGACAACTGCACGGTGAAATTGAAAATTTCCGCGCGAAATGCACTGGGTTAAACAAAAAACTTGCCGCGGAAAAAGAATCATTCAGGCAGAAAGAGGCAAAGATTAGGCAGGAAGTAAGAAGCATTGTTGAAAGCGAGTTTGCTTCAAAAATAAATGCTCTCGAGAAACAAAAAACCAGGCTTTTGAATGGAAACTCAAACATTGCTGAAAAATTAACGGAAAGTGAAAACAATCTTTTGAAAAGCAAATTAAAGATAAAAGAAACCAAGGTTCTTCTTGGAGAAACAGCAAAAGAAAACGATTCGTTGAGAAATCTTCTTGATGAAAAGGACGCGACGATTGGAAGGATAGAAAAACAAATTGAGATGATCGAAAACCATCTCAACCAGCTTTAATATTTTTACACAGCACCTGCGCTTGCTCTGGGATTTTTAACTGCCCTGTATGTTATTTTGGGTATTTGATCAGCTGGTTGTCGAGGAATATCTTTGGTCTGTTCACTATCATGTCCGCGTGAATCGGCGAAGAGTTCTGCCCCCCGAAAGCAGTGTTGTTCCCGAGTGCAAAGTGGCAGGTTCCAAGCACTTTTTCATCAATCAGCGTGTTCCCGATGATGTTTGCCTTTTCATTGAGGCCGATTCCGAGCTCTGCTATGCAATAAACCGACTTGTCGTTGTTTCCCCCTGCTTTTTCAAGCTCGCCTGCAAGGAGCTGCGCGTCGGACCCGCCTGAAATGTCAACTACAAAACCGTCTTTTACTGTGAATTCCACGGGTTCGCTGACTCTTTTTCTCCCGGACAGGTAATTTATTGTTGTGTCAATCACTATTTTTCCGTTTGTTTTTGTTTCAAGCGGGGCGATGTATGCTTCTCCGCCGGGCAGGTTTGTGCCTGCGTTGAACGTTTTCACAAGCCCGCTTGAAACAAAGCCGTTTCTTCCTGAAATGTCAAGCGACACGTCTGTCCCGCAATCTGTTTTTACGTGTGCTGAATCCGCCTTTGTGAGCTGTTCCGCAACATGCACGCAGTTTTCGTGCATTTTGCTGTGGTCGATGTCAATTGCTTCAAAAAACGCATTTGTTTTTCCAAAGTAGTAGTCAAGGCTTGTGATGCTTAAAAAAATCTTGTGTCTGTTGTAAAGGTAGGTTTTGATCCCGTCTCCAAGCGCACTTTTTATTTTCCCGATTGAGTTTGACATGAGCGATATAACGATGTCATGGTTTTTTTGCACTGCGTCTACAACCTGAACCTCTGTTTTTTCATATGGTTTTTTTGCTGTCTGGCTTGTGGTTTCAATGCTTTTGACCTTGGTTGAGACGGTTGAGCAGAACAGTTCGCAGAGCTCTTTTGAAAAGTCGCCGTTGTCGCTGATTATCAGCGCGTTTGTGTCTTTGGTCAACCCGCAGCATTCGTCAATTACGTTGTTTATGATTTTTTGCTTTGATTCCATTGAAATCACCTTTTTTTAAAAGAGTTTTTTGGCGTGTTTGTAATCTGTTTTTGTGTTCGATCTTAAGCTTGTGCTTGATATCTTTTGTCCGTCTTTGTCGGTGGTGTAAGGCAAAATGATGTATGTGAGTTCAAAAAGGTTGTTTTTTTTCCTGATTTCGTTTATTTTTACTGCGTTTTCAAGGGTTTCTTCGGTCACAACAATGGCATCCCCTGTTTCTGCAGACGGCCCTTTAAAGTCAGCAAGTTCAACTATTTCAAAGTTTGCCTTGATAGAGTTCAGGTAATCAAAGACGTGTTTTTTCCTGGTTTCAAATTCTTCAATTGATTCTCCGAACTGCTTTTTTCCGGCCATTTTGTTGTTTGTGATTCCGACCAAGAGCTTTTTTCCGTAGTAACTGCTTTTTTTCAGGAAAAACTCGTGTCCTTTGTGCAGGCGGTCAAAAGTGCCGCCGATTGTGACGAGGTCAAAGCGTTCTTTTTTCATTTTTGAAAAAATGCCCCTGCATTTTTCTTTGGTGTTTTTGTCTGCGAAAAGGTAGCTTATTCCCCTGCCGGGAAGCCCGTAGACGATTATGTCCTGTTTGTCTGCAAGAATGACTGCTGGTATCACAAGCAGATCTTCTTCGCCGTGAACGAAAACGGATTCGTTTTTGCCGCTGTTTATTGCTTTTTCAAGAACATTCCATGTTTCTTCCGTGATGCTTGCGGGCGGGTTTTCCAGTTCCAGGGTAAAGGGAAGCGAGTTTTTTGCTTTGTTCCTTGCGGTTCTTCCGTCAAACACCTTGACTTGCCCGTCAAAAGCGCCGCTTACTTCGTCTCCGATGCAGATGAGTTTTCTGTAAGCTGTCTTTGAAAGAATTTTTTTGAATTTTTCAGTGACTTCTTTTTCGCTTCCTTCAATGATGTGCCCTATTGATTCTTTCAGGCTGCTCCGAAGCTCGTTTGTAAGAAAGCGTGTTTGTTTCCCGCTGGTTTTGCTTTGTTGTTCCATCGGTTTCATCATATGTAAATTACCCGTGATTGTTTAAATATTTCGTGATTTTCGGTGCAGTGAAAGAGGCATTGGGGCGAGTGCGGGTTTTAGAAGAAGAGCCTCGAGGGAGATTCGAACTCCCGACCTGCTGATTACGAGTCAGCCGCTATACCGAGCTAAGCTATCGAGGCATAGTGTCTAATTGGTAAGGATTGTTTATTATTTTTTCGATATTTGATTGTTATATGCCTTGTTTTTCATTCCGCGTAGTAGCAGACGGAATAGCGGTATCCTTTGTCAAACAGTTCGTTTAAGTAGTTTTCAAGGGCTTTGGGGGTGACCACCGCTTTTATTTCCATTGATTCTTTTTGCCCTTCGTCTTTGATTTTTGTTGTCTTGAATTCTGAGAACATGTGTGCTGAAGGTGAGTAGTATTCAAGGTCGCCTATTTTTTCAGTTGATATCAGGTTTTTTTCTGCGAGTTCTTTTATTGAATCTTCAAATTCTTTGTCTTCCAGTTCCGCTAACAGGCGCAAGGTTTTTTCTGAGAGCCCGTCGTTTTTTATCAAAAGGGAAAAGATTGTTCTTGAGTTTTTTTCAAGCGATGCCACAACGCTGCTTTTTATTTTTCCTTCTTTGAAGACGAGTTCTCCGCTGCATGCGTCGACCAGGAATATTTTTTCGTTTAGCTCAACTTTAAAAAACGGTTTGAGTTTTGTGTAGTTTTTCGGGGTTTCTTTGTTTATGAGAGAGATTGTTTTTGAAGAAGGTGTTTTGTCTCCCTGTTTTCCCCCTTTCTTTGGTTTTTGCAGTTTTTCAGGAACAAAGTGCATGTTGAGCATTTTTACTGCTGCTCCCCCGTGCTCGGTTTTTCTTGTCCGCACGTTTACGGTCAAAGGTATTTCAACTATTTCCCCCGCAAGTATCGCGTTTCCCACAGAAAGCGATTTTATCCTGTCCATCAGGTCGCTTGAGAACCCTTCAAGTGACTGGGAAACTGCTTTCAGGTCGTTTGGGTTTCGCATTTTGAGTATGAACTGGGAGTTGCATTGCGAAAGCACGTTTTTGTCGATTCTTGCAGGCCTTTGCGTGATCACTGCAAGGCCCAGCCCGAATTTTCTCCCTTCGCTTGCGATGTTCCGGATTATTGTGGAAGAGCACACTTCCCCGAAGCTTCTTTCAGGGCAGAAGTTGTGGGCTTCTTCAATCACGAGAAGCATCGGCGGTATTATTCCTTGTTTTCTTAGCAGGAATATCTGGTTGAGCAATTTGTAGGCGATTATCTGCTGTATTTGAGGCCTTTCCCCTTTGAGGTTCAGGACAGTCATTTGTTTTGGTTTTATGATTTCTTCCATCGGGGTGGGTTTTGTTGAGAAGAACCCGAGGTCTTCTATTTCCTGGATTGCGCCGATTAAGCTCCATTTTATGGATGATTCGTTTTCCTCGATTCGTTTCAGCACGTCGTTTAATGAGTAGTCGTTTGGCTCTTTTTTGAGGTCGTTTATTGCCTCGTAAAGCATCCCTATCTGGTTGTTGCTCATTTTAATTGGGAGCATGTCAAGTATTTCTTTTGAGGAAAGGTTTTTGCCGTCAATGTTCAGCTGTTCACCGCTTCCCATTGAAAAACAGTATTCTTTGATCCCTTTGTATGCTTTTCTGCTCACTCCGTATCTTTTCATCTGGATGTTTTCGTTTTTGTCATTGTTTTCCATTGAAAGGGAAGTGTATTCGCCGTGCGGGTCAATGACCACTATTGGGATTCCTTTGTCCATTATTTCTTCGAGAATGACTCCTGAAAGGTATGACTTGCCTGAACCGCTCATTGCAAGTATTGAAAAATGTTTGGTGATCAGTTTTTCTGCTTCCAGGAATACTTGTATGTCGTTGTGCCCTTCAAGGAGCCCGATGTACAGGCTGTCGTTTTTTTGTTTTGAGAGACCGAGAATTGATATTATGAGTTCCCTGTTTGCTTTGTAAGTGGTTGATCCGGGTTTGAACGGGACAAGCGGTTTTTTGAGGAGGTTTCTTTCGTCGCGGTAGCCGATTATTTTTGCAGTGCATGTTACGTCGTCGCTTGAGTTCAAGGTGCTTGAAGCTGTTCTGGTTATGTCTTTTACTTGGCACAGCACCCACCCGCAGTCTTCGGAGTGCACTTTCAGAAAGTCGTTTTGTTTTATTTTGCTGTCGCAGTGTATTTTTACTGTGAAGTCATTTCCGGTTACTTTGCTTGTAACCTCTCCGATTTCACCCGGCAAAGAAGTCAGTTTTTGCATGTTATTTTCCTTTATAAATTTTATTTTCTTTTATAAATTAGTCTGCTTAAATGCAGTTTTAGTTTTATTGATTAAGTTGCTGGTTTCGGCCTGTCGCGTGCAAATCTGTTAGTTAAAGTTTGTGTTGTTCATATGTTTGCACTATACTCATATGTTGGCGTTCCTTATTTAATATTTAGTTTTGTTTTTTATAAACTGTTTGTTTTTTATTGGTTAATAAGGTGTGTTGACGTGGTTTTTGTCGCCTTTATCTGCCTGTAAAATGCCTGTGAAGTGGCGGGATTTAAAAGGACAGGCAATAAGTTATTATTTTTTGGCGTTGTATTTTTTAAGATGTTTTTGTTTGGGGTGGTTTTTTGAAGTTGATAGACGGAATGAAAATGGTTGAAGTTTTGAAAAAGTTTATGCAAAGCAAAGTTCATGAAGTTGATATTTCGCTTTCTGACGGCCAGAATCTCAGGTTAGTGAATGTTTCAAATTACTGGTTTTTAGATGATGCTTTTGTTTACGAGTCCAGGATGGACCGTGAGATAAACTGGCTTTATATGGTCCCATACAATCATATTGTTTTTGTAAGGGCAACGGAAAGCAAGCCAATACGAAAGAAGTAATTTTGGGTTTGTTTTTTATATTCTTAAAAAAAGAGTGAAGGGGGGCTTAAAGCCCCCTTCTTTTTAGTTTATGCGACAGTGCAGTTGCACCATTGCCCGATTGTTGAACAAGTTGCTGCCGGGCAGTTGTATGTTCCTTCCCGGTTGAATCCTGTTACCGGGTTTCCGGATGCGTCCCTTGACCTGATTTTCAGTGCATAGTTTGTGTCAAGGTCAATTACTACAGACAGCACCTCTCCTTCTGGGATGTTGTCGCCGATTGAATGGGTTAGTTCAAGTGTTGCATCAGAACCGCTTGCTATTGAACCGCCTTTGTATGTTGCTTCTGTGTATGAGTCGGAGTTTTCATTTGTGTCCCAGCTGACTTTTAAGTTACCTTGCTTGTTTCCGAAAGCATCATTACCTGAGTAATAGAATTCAGCACCTACGTTTGAGACCACTGGGTCAGTTATGTCTGAAGTGGTGGTAAACAAGTAGTAACTTCCGCCATTGTCGTCGGTTGTTGTCCCTATTGTGTTTGTTGACACGACTTCAAAGTAGTAATCTGTTGACGGGTCCAGTCCGGTGAGGGTTATTTCATGGCCGGTCACAAGCGCTGATTCTGTTTCCGTTGAACCGAGGCCTGTTGTTTTCCCGTAGTTTACGGTTGAGTCGGCGATTGTGTCTGTTGTCCACGTGATTGTTGCGCTGTTTCCGCCTGGGCTGAATGAAACATTGCTTATGGTCGGGGCATACTGCAGTCCGAAGGTTTCAAGCCCTTTGACCATCAGCCCTGTGCTGGTGGTCAGTTTTACTTCGTGTTTTCCGTAAGCTATGTTGAATGCGAATGTTCCTGTTTCATCTGTGTTCAGTTCGTCCGGCCCGCTTGTGTAAGGATAGTATACTTTGTCAAGGTAAAATGCAAACCCGTCTGCTTTTTTGCTCCCGTAATTTTTGATAAATAATGTGTTTCCGCTTGAGCCTTCAATTGAAAGGGTCATTCCTTCCTGCAATGGTGATGTTTCCAGTTTATCGCTTACTTTGCTTGTTACTCCCTGTCCCATTTGAGTGTATTGATAAAAAGCCACTACTGCAATCAGTGCAGTAATTGCAACTACCAAAACAACTGATTCAACTTCGCTTAAACCACGTTTCATGTATTCACCGCTCATTTTTTTGGATTTTTAATAGTTATTATGTAATAATTTAATATTAATCAATGACTATATATCTTAAACGAAAGAATAAGTATATATTTAAATCAATAAGGTTTTAATTAACCACTTGATAGTGGTTCTTTGACTCTTGTTTTGTTTTTCGGCAGTTTTTGGTGGAAAGTTTATGAAGTCGCTTAGTTTGTGTGTTGTTGGTTCCGGTGAAGAGGACAGGAAAAAAGTGTGCTCCATGCTTGGAAAAAAAGGAACGGTAAGTGATGTTTCTTTTTACAATTTCAAGGAAGACGATGTGATATTGACAACGATTGAGTCAAGTTCTTTTCCAAAAAAGCTTTCATCGCTTTTTCAGTCAGTTGCATTGGCTGAGTTTGCGGTGCTTGCGGTCAGCAGGGATTCTTTGGACAGCGGTGCGGGGGAGTGTATTTTGGCCCTTGAGCTTTTCGGGAAGGAAAAAGGGTTTATTGTGACTGATTATGAAGTGCGTGAGCAGGTGGAGAAAATAGTTTCTTCAAGCAAGGCTCTTTGCGGGTATGAATTTTTTTATTTTGACGAGCTTGATTCTTTGAAGACCAGGGTTCTTGAACTGCAGCCAGACCACCGGAATCCGGAGGAGGGCTTTTTGATGGTCGGGGATCATTTTTTTGATGTCAAAGGAATTGGCACGGTTTTTTTGGGCATGGCGCGTTCAGGCAGGGTTTCAAAGCACGACAAGCTTTTGGTCAGCCCCATTGGAAAAGAGCTTATTGTGCGCTCGATCCAGATGCAGGGAAAAGACGTTGACGAAGCGGTTTCCCCTGCAAGGCTGGGGCTTGCCGTGCGGGGCGTGTCTGTTGATGATATGAAGCGGGGGTTTCTTGTGGCAAGTAAAGAGGTGGAGTCAGTTCACTCTGCAAAGATTTCTTTTTCAAAGAGCGCTTTTTATAAAAAAGAGTTTGTTTTCCCGAAAAAAGTAATGGCTGCGGTTGACTGCCAGTTTGTGGAGGCGGAAATGGACTCGCTTGAAGAAGGCGTGGCAAGTGTTGTGTTTTCAAAAAAAGTTGCGTTTTCCGGGGGGCAGTTGGTTGTGTTGTGCGATTTGGATTCAAATGTCAGGATAATCGGCCACGGAAACGTTTTACAGCCAGATGAAAACAGGTAAAGACAGATAAAAACAGGTGAAAAAATGAGAAAAGAGCTTTCAAGAAAATCAGTTCACATTCTTTTAGGGGCTTTTTTGTTTGCCCCGCTTTTTTTGCTTTCGTTTTTGGAGTTTGTTTTTTTTATGTTTTTTTTCACGGTTTTTTCTGCTCTTTTTTTCCTTGCAGTTGAAATTAAAGCTGTTCCTGTGTTTGTTTTCAGGTTTGTTCATTTTTTTGAGCGCGAAAATCATTTTGTCGGGAAAGGGGCTTTGCTTTTCATGGTGGGTGTTTTTCTTTCCGCTGTTTTGATTTTGTTTTTGGGCGCTTCCGGAAAAGGGCCGGTGATTCTTGCAGCGGCAATCATTTCTCTTTCGCTTGGCGATGCCTTTGCAGCGGTTTTCGGAAGGGCGTTTGGAAAGACAAGGGTGTTTGGAGGCAGGACTGTTGAGGGTTCTCTTGCGTTTTTCCTGTCGGTTTTTTCTGTTGTTTTCCTGTTGTTCGGCTTTGAGTTTGCCGTTGTCTGTGCTTTTGCAGGTTCTGTTACAGAGTTGTTGTTTGAAGAAGATAATTTATTAATTCCTTTGTTCATTAGTTTATTGTTGATTTTTATCTGAGTTGAAAAGTAAAACAATTAAAAAATAGGGCAGTTAGTGGGGGATTTCATGAGCAACTTTGAGGAAAACAGGTTTAAGATAAAAGAACTTCTTAGGACGTCTGAAAAGACGGGTTACAGGCTTCAGGCTCTTTTGATGGAGGCAGGCAAGCTTAAGGGTGTAACTGATGAGTTTTTGTCATCGCTTTTGACTGTGAGGCTTTTGTTGAGCGATCACCCCGAGCAAAAGGAATATGTTGAGGAGATAGTCCAGGATAAAGAGTCTTTGGCGATGTTTCGTGAGATAAAAAAGAACATCGATGACTTGTCAAAGGCAATTGATGGTTTTGAAGACAGTCTTTTGGCGTCGGAAGTGTTTCTTGAAAATTTCAGGGACTATGTTTTTTACAGGAACACCAATAAGGCATTGTGTTCAACGTTTGTGACGGCTGTTGCAAAAGAGTTTTCTGTTGACAATTGTTTGCTGAATCCCGAGTTTGTCGGTGATTTTAACGTTGCGAAGGTTGCGGCGGATCTTGGCATAGAACATGAGAAAAGGCAGTTTTTGGTTGTTCCTTTTGAATCGCTCAGCGATACATTGAGTTATTTTGAGGAAAATTTACCCAAGAAATTGTTTTTCATTGACTGCGGCGGACTGAAGATTTCCATGAAAAAAAACAACCTTGTGGTTCGCGGAAGCGCGCCCAAGATAAAGCAGGTTGAAAAAGTGGCTTCAAAGGTCGGCCTGCCGACTTTGTCTCTTTGAGTCTGATTGACCTGACAGGTTTGATGACTTGACCGGTTTGGTTGATTTGATGGGTTTGATTGGTTTGACAGGTTGTATTATTAATGTTTGAGCACATATCTTGTTTGAGCATGTCTTTTGACAGGTAATTTTAACAGGTAAAATAGACAAAATAAAATAAATAAATTATTGACTTTTTAGGGTGTTTGATTGAAAGAATTTAAGGTTTTTAAGGTTCCGCAAAACAAGCAGTCAGAGCTTAGCACTGTTTTGGACGACGAGTTTTTCAAAAGAAACGGTTACAACCAGGTGAACGGTAAGGTAAACAACTTGGGGGACAACATTTTTGTTTACGTGGAGGGAGACAAAAAAGCCCTTGAGGAAGCAAAGCTTAAGATTGCCTTGGTTGAGGGTTCTTCGCAGGCCAGTGAACAGGAAGCTGAAAAAGTAAAAAAAGTTGTTGAAAGCGCGTCTGAAGGGATAGGAAGCGGAATCGGAAGCATGTTCGGTTAAACTGCATTGCTGCATACCTTTTAGTGTCTGCTTTTTGCGGGGGTCCCAGAGTCTGGTCAAATGGGATGGACTCAAGATCTTTTGATAGGAAATCCATTGGCCTAGCGCCTACGCAGGTTCGAATCCTGCCCCCCGCACTCTTTTTTTGGGATATATAATACAAAAAAATTTAAATACCTAGCTTACGGAAATTTAATCAATTTTTTAAAGGATGTGATTAATTGGATCATATAACAAATTTCAAAGAGACAATAGTTGAATTGAGTGAAAAAGACAGATTAAAGGAAATTTCAGTGCATTTATTTTATGAAATTGATATGTTAAATATTTCTGCAGTTAAAGCAAATAATATGGTTAGCAAAATTTTACATGCAAAAATTAATGATTGTGATGACAGTATCATCTGGAAATATCAAGCAAATTTAAATTGTTATTTAGATTCGTATGCAGTTCATGCGCGAAGTTTAACCGAATTTTTAAAATTTAAAATTAAGAAAGAGGATATTACGTCTGTAAGAGCAGAACATTTTCTTAATGAGAAAAAAAATAATGAATTTAAAAAAATTTGTGATAACGAGTCAAAATTATTAAATAATATAGTAAGAAAAGCAAATAAACAAGTCACGCACCTTACATACAATAGAATTCAACCTGAATTTCAAAATGAAAATAAAGGGTGGGAAATGAGGGATATTTATCGATTTAATGAACTGTTTAAAAATTTTCTTGAGTTAGTTAATGAGGATTTAATCTGTAAAAACCTTATTGACTGGAAAGAAAAGGACAATATTTCTAGGCATTATATTTCAAGATATATAGAACGTTAATTTTTTATTTTAAACGGTAATTAGTAATGGGTAATTATGTAGAGCAGTATGAACGAATGATGCGTTGGTATGGGCGTTTTAAACAAATAAACACTGGAATACCACATAAACGTTCTTCTGATTATTATTTAGATGATATTTATGCGTTTTTTTTAAATTGTTATAATTTAAAAGATTGGATACTAAATGACGATAGTATTAAGGTGGATAAAAAAATCCTTGAAGATAAAATAACCAAAAATAACTATTTACGGGTGTGTGCTGATTTAGCTAATTGGTTAAAACATTTATATTTAAAAAAAACTCGTAAAGAGAAAAAAGAACATGATAATATTGAAAAAAGAAAAGACATTACACCAAAGATTAGGCGAAATGTTACTTTAAATTTAGGTTCAAATGAACCAACCATAGAATTTAAGATTGATATTCGTTCAAAAGAAGATATTATGGCACAAGTGGAAGTATGCGATGCATTTAAAGTTGCAACTAAATGTGTTGAAGCATGGGATAAATTTATTGACGAGAATATTAAACCCCTTAAAAAATAAAATCAAGAAAATAAGGCAAATTAATTTAAAAACTAATGTTGTGATGAAGTTAATTTCTAGCACATAATGAATGTTTTTAAACTAAAATATTTATAATAAATTGTTTATAGGTTTTTAGGGTGTGAATAAATGAAAAAAGAGATTATGTTGTTATCTGTATTGGTTATTTGCGTGTTTTTGGTTTCAGGTTGCGTGAATAATGCTGAAAAAGAATCTGGCGAAAAAGTGGATGTTATCGTAAGCATTTTGCCTCAAAAGGCCTTTGTAAAAGCAGTCGGCGGCGAACATGTAAATGTAAAAGCGTTGATTCCGCCCGGGGGAAGCCCGGCTACATATGAGCCAAGACCAAGTGATTTGGCAAATGTTGAAAAAGCTGAGTTGTATTTTAGGATCGGGCATATCCCGTTCGAGAAATCTCATGTTGATAAGTTTGCAGGCCTGAACCCGGATATGAAAGTGGTTGATACTTCAAGGGATGTTCCGTTAAGGTACTTTGGGGAACATGAAGAGCACACGCATGAAAATGAGCACAGGGAAGAAGAGCACCGTCATGAAGGAGTCGATCCGCATATCTGGCTTTCTCCGATGCAGGTGAAAAAACAGGTTGATGTGATTGCAGATGCCCTTTCAGAAGTTGATCCAAACAATTCTGCAGAGTATATGAGGAATGCAGAGGCCTTCAAGAAAGAATTGGACGGCCTGCATAGTGAATTGAAGTCAATATTCAAAGAATTAAAGACAGGCAAGCTTATGGTCTTCCATCCCGCATGGGGTTATTTTGCAGATGAATATGACTTGGAGCAGATTGCAATAGAGCGGGATGGAAAAGAACCCACAGCGATCCAGTTGCAGAACTTGATAGGTGTGGCAAGGGAAGAGGATATCAAGGTGATTTTTATACAATCCCAGTTCAACAAAAAAATCGCAGAGTCTGTCGCTGAAGAGATCGGTGCCGTGGTGGTCCCTGTTGATGCTCTTTCTGAGGATTATGTCAATAATCTGAGAAATGTGGCGATGACGATTTCAGAACATCTAAATAAGTGAGTTATCTATTGATTGATATGGTCCGGGAAGAAATAATCAGATTAGAGAATGTGTCTTTTAGCTATGGTCAAAAAGAATTTCTTAAAGATATCAATCTTTCAATATATAAAGACGATTTTTTAGGGATAATCGGCCCTAACGGCGGCGGCAAGACTACGCTGTTAAAGCTGGTTCTTGGATTATTGAAACCGAAAAAAGGCAAAATCCGTGTATTTGGAAAAACCCCGAAAGAGGGCAGGGAGTCAATCGGTTATTTTTCCCAGTTCAAGGATATTGATTTTGATTTCCCGATAACTGCTTTTGAGATTGTGCTGTTGAGCAGGGTGGGAAAAAAACTATTCAAGAGGTATACCAGGCAAGACAAGGAAGCAGCTGAAAAAGCGCTTAAAGATTTAGGGATCTGGCATTTAAGGGATAATAAGCTCAGTGAGCTTTCAGGAGGGGAAAAACAAAGGGTCTTTATTGCAAGGGCATTGGCCAATGAGCCCGAAGTTCTTTTGTTGGACGAACCGATGTCAAATCTTGATATGCATATTCAGGAGGAGTTTTATGGGATTTTGAGGCAGCTGAACAAAAAAATATCCATTGTGCTTGTTGACCATGACCTGGAAATGCTTTCTAAACATGCTAAAGAGATCGTATGCGTCAATAAATGTAACACGCACACGATAAGGTATCATGATATTGATGAACTTAAAATGAGGGAGATATGCAATGTTTGAGATACTCCAATACCAGTTTTTTCAGAATGCTTTGATTATTTCAGTGCTTGCGTCTTTGGCGGCGGGAATTATCGGAACGTACATTGTTGTAAAACGGATGTCTTTGATTTCAGGAAGCATAGCGCACGCTGCATTCGGCGGATTGGGAATAAGCTATTTTCTTGGCATAAATCCCCTTGCGGGAGGCACGGTTTTCAGTTTGCTTTCAGCATTCAGTATTGCCTTTTTCAGAAAAAGCGCAGGAAACAGGCTGGATACTCTGCTTAGCTTTTTGTGGGCTACGGGAATGGCGATAGGCCTGGTTTTTATTTTCCTTACTCCCGGTTATGCAACGGACTTATTTACTTATTTATTTGGAAATATACTTCTTGTTTCAGAAGTTGACCTTTTTATGATTTTATTGTTAGATATGGTCATATTATCCACTGTTTTTTTAATGTTCAATTCATTTCTTTCAGTCACTTTTGATGAGGAATATTCTGAAACAAGAAATATGCCGGTTACTCTGGTTGATATGATTTTGTTTGGATTGATAGCGTTGACTGTTGTCGCAACCATAAGGGTGGTGGGGATAGTTCTTATGATAGCGATCCTGACGATTCCTGCTGCAAGCGCGCAGCTTTTTCATAAGACTGTGAAGGGGATTATGATTACTTCTTCAGCGATAACTTTGTTTGCGACAGTCACCGGATTATTTGTTTCATATTATTTTGATTTTACTGCGGGGCCGATAATAGTCCTTATAATCTCATTTATTTATTTGCTTTCCATTTTGGTGTCAAGGCCTGGTGTTTTTTCTTTTTTTTCATCACATTTTTCATTTCATGTTGATCAAAAGGTTAAATGAGGCTGTTGTGTGGCCTGGAAAAATGAGCGGGTGTTGGAAATCGTATTTTGTTGTGTCATTTGAGCGCTGGATACAAAAGTGTGAATGTTGCCGCAATGATAAATGTGTAAAAAAACGGGTCTGACCCGGCTGAAAACACAAGCATCAGCACAGGCAGTATCAGCACCCTGCTCATGTTGAAGGTTATTTACCGCCCGACGATGAAGTTGAAGTAGTTCTCTTTGGCTGCTATGTCATATGATTTTGCAGACCATGGGATCTGAAGTATTTTTGAGGACAGGTTTTTGTAGGAGTCGACCAAGACAACTTTAAGCGAATTGTTTGCAAACAGTCTTGCGATCCATCCGAAAAAATAAAGCGCGGTCCCGATTTTCAGGAGTTTTGCTTTGTCGTGCTTGTCTGCGAGTTTTCCGATGAAGTAAAAGGCGCTTATTGACAAGACAAAGCTCATTGTAACAATGAACCCGACTTTTTCTGTTGTCAGGAGGAGGTTTATCAAAAAAATCGGCCAGATCACCCTGTCGATTATTGATTCGATTGCGTAGCCTGAAAAACTCAGTATTTTAGGCATGTGTTTTTTGTCAAGTGCTTTTGAAAAAGCGTTTTTCAGGTTTAGACGGGGGGTTTTGTAGTTGTCTTTCATGAAAAACAGCGGAACAGTTGCAGTGAAAAGCAGGACGGAGCCGAGGAAAAACAGCCCTTCGAAGCTGAAGAAGAAAATCACGAGCCCGGCAATGAACGGGGCAAGTATTGTTGCGGTGGTTGCCGATATCCCGATCAGGGACAGTTCTTTTCCGCGGTGTGAATTGTCGCAGTGCTCAATGTAGTTCAAGTGAAACCCGTAGTTGTAAAAAACCATTCTCAGTGACAAAAGCGCGGGAAGCACGAAGAACAGTAAGGGGATGTCAGCGATGTATCTTAAGCCGATGTAGTAGAATATGAGAAAAGGCCCTGACAGGAGAATAGAATGCTTTACTCCTATTCTTGAAACTATTTTTGCCCCGGCAAGCGAGAAGCACACGAAAAAAGCGCTTGCAAGAAAGTAAAAGAAGATGATGTCAGATATCGGAAAACCGAGTCTGAAAAAGTATATGGGCACAAAGAGGCTTATAAGCGCCTCTGAAAAAGTCATTAAAAACACGGACACGTAAATGTGGTTTATTTGTTTTTGGTGAAAAAAAGTGTGGATCAGGTGGAAGTTGTGGTGTGACATTGTATGAAGGTAGTTTGTTTTGGTATTTAAATCATTTTTCAGATAAAAAGAAAAACCCGGCGAGTGCCGGGCTTTTACCGGAGATAATAATCATTTTTTTAGAGCGTGTATTTTCCTTTTTTTATTATTTTTTTGCCGTCCGCGAAAACAGTGGGTTTGAGTATTATTGCATCCATGTGCAGTTTGCTTTTCCATTTGGTGCCGGTCAGGCTTCCGTGCGGATCCCCAAACGCGACGTGAACGCTTGGAAATTTTTCGTCTTGCGTGAGGTTTCCGCAAAGCTTTTTTAGGAAGAGATTTGTTCCGAATGCAAATTCCCCGATTTTGCTTGAGTTTTTATCCGAGCCGAAAACGAGTTTGATGAATTTTTCTTCTGTTTTTTTGTCACTGCAATAAATGCTGTTTTTTTGCGCAACATTGTTTTTTATTTCTACTGTTAAAGGGTTTTTTGTAAGTACGCCGAGAAATTCAGCGACTCCGTCAATCACTATTTTTCCGTTCAGTCCTGTCGGGGCAGTGAGCACTTCGCCGTCAGGAAGGTTGACCCATTTTCCGGGTGTTGGAAACCCGTCAAGTATCGCCCAGTTGTGCCTGCATTTGAGTGAAAAGTCAGTTCCAAGCTCGGTTGTTACCTGTATTTCCTTTGAATCCTTTACAGCGTTGAAGACTTGTTTTGAAAACTCGCGTATTTTTTCATAGTCCGCGTTCATGCCTTCGCTTAACAGCTGTTTGTTTAGCTCGACCATTGAAGCCATTATCAGCTTGTTTTTTTCAACGCATTCGTTTAACGGCCTGTAAAACGTCGGGATTTCTCCGAATACGTAGTCCGCAATCACGAAAACTGCGTCCGAGTTTTTTAGTTTTTCAAGGATAACGTCCGGCACCTGAAAAGGTCGTTTTCCGTAGTCTTCAAGCACGAGCACTTCAAGGTTTTCAGTGACTTTTTTGATTTCCTTAATCACAAGGTCTGCGGCGTTTTTTGTCTTGTTATCAGTGATGACTATAATTTTGTCGCCTGGTTTTACTTTGACGCAAACATTTACTGCTTGTTTTGCGCCGTATGCAAGTTTGTCCAAGGCAAAGGCGGTTCCCAGAAACTTTGTGGAAAAACCCAGTTTTTTGTAGAATTTTTCGTTTGTGCTTTTGTGTTCTGTCTGTAAAAATATGATATCTGCTTTTTTTTCAATTGCTTCAGAAACAGTGTTCAGACTCATTGCAGAGCCAAGGTTTTTTCCGCGGTGCTCTTGAAGAACTGCAATATTTGTAACGAGCCCGAATCTTTTTGAAACCACAAGGGTTGCTATTCCAACTGGTTTTCCGTTAAGCATTCCAAGGTAGTTGGTAATTTTCCATTTGTTTTCCGGGTTTTTGAATGCTTCAAAAAGGCATTCGCCGTATTCTTTCGGTAGCCCCTAATATGTGTCATCAGTGCTTGTGGCGCCGTAAACCTTGTTGAAAACGTTGATGAAGGTTGACATGTTGTTTTCTGTTTTGACTTCTTTCATTTTAAATCTGGTTGTTTTTGGGGTCTCAACTGTTTCTTTTTCATAAAACATCCACGCGTCTGTGAATTTGACTTTGAATCCTTCGTTTTCAAGAATGTCTGAAAAGTTTTTTGGTTTTGCAAAGTCAGTGATGTAAAATTCAGGAATGCAGTTTTTTTATTGTAAAAAGAAATGACTTTTTTGATGAGGCCTTTAACATCGCTTTCTTTTACGTTCATTTTTGCAGTGAAGTTCCAGTAAACGTCTTTTATCTTGTCGTTCCAGAAAAGAGTTGCGCCGTTGATTTGTTTTTGCCCCGAGAAGTAGTAATTCATCTGGAGGGTCTGAAGGTATTGTTCCAGTGCTTCTTTCAAGATTTCTTCACTGAGTTTAGCCATGAATTTTATAGGTGGAATCCGTATATTAATCCTTATATAATTTGTTCTCTTTGAACCGGCTGTTGCTTTCCCATGGCATTTCCATTGTTGATTGCTTGTTCCTAAAAAAGCCCCGTGCTTAAGTATTTTAAGCCGTTGTCAGGGAATATTGTGATTATCCTGTTCCCGCGTCCAAGCTCGATTGCTTTTTTTCTTGCAATGTACATTGCGGCTCCCGAACTCATTCCTACCAGAAGGCCTTCTTTTTTTGCAAGTTCCCGTGCCACGTCAAATGTTTTTGGAATTTCGTCTTTTTTTAGTTCTATTATTTCGTCAAAGTGTTTGTTTTCGTAAAGCTGTGTTGCATATGCGTCGTTTGGGTGCCTGAGTCCCTGGATTGTTGCACCGATTTCGGGTATTACGCCGACAATTTGTATTCTGGGATTGAATTCCTTTAACTTTTTTGATATTCCGACGCCTGTTCCTGCGGTTCCAACTCCCATCACAACCATGTCCAGTTCTCCGTTTGTCTGGACGAGTATTTCGCTTGCAGTTGTATTGAAGTGGGCTTCGATGTTTGCCGGGTCTTTGAACTGGTTTATGTCGATGTATTTTTCCGGGTTTCTCTGGATCATCCTGCATTTCATTTCTATTGCTCCGCCTGTTCCTTTTTCTCCAGCTGAGAGCGTGAGTTTTGCGCCGTATGCCTTGATTATTTTTCGTCTTTCAATGCTTGCGCTTTCAGGCATCACGATTTCTATAGGGTATCCTTTGGCGGCCGCAATCATGGCAAGCGCGATTCCTGTGTTTCCCGAGGTTGCTTCAAGAATTGTTTTCCCTTCTTCAATTTTCCCTTCTTCTTCTGCTTTTTCAATGATCCGAAACGCCACCCTGTCTTTTATGGATGAGCCGATGTTGTACCATTCAAGCTTGGCGTAGACGTCGGCAGTGTTTTTGGGGAGTATTTTGTTGATTCTTATCAGCGGCGTGTTTCCGATTAAACTTGTTATGTCCTGTTTTGCGTCAAAGTAAGGTATGCGCATGTTTTGTTGCATTTTTTCTTTGGTATCATCCCTGATTTGCGCTGTTGATTTATGCATCAGTGTTTCCTGAACTTCTTTTTCAAATATTGTTTCACTATTTTTTTTGTTATAGTTTGTTGCCGGTTTTATCTTCATTTTATGCTCTCCAATAGATTATATCAAAATTATATCAAAAAATGTTGTCGGCTGCCCCTCAAAGTCAGCAGTTGAATGAACCCCGGTTGGAAAAACAGGTGTTTGGTTGCTTTAAAAAAAAGCAGGTATGGGGAAGTATTCTTAGGGTGTGAGAAAATATTTTTAGAACTTGTTTTTGAATTGGTTGTCTTTCTGAAAAAGCAAAAGTGATCGGTTTGCGAATTGATTTTGTTTTGAATTCGCCAAGCGTATATTCATAAATTTGTTTGAAGCTTCTTTGCATTTCCTGAAATTGTGTTGTTATAATTTCTAAAAGTAGATTGTTTATATCAGCTTTGACAAAGGCCTTCACTATTCATTTAATCGCTCCTAGTTTTGCTTTAGTTAATAAAATTTAAAGGGGCATGATTATATTTAAATGTTAGCATATGGGCAGTTGTTTTTGTTATGGTGGTGCTTTCAGCCGGTGTGTTGTAACTTTGACTGATTTTTCAATTTTGACTTCTTGTTTATTTTAATCGATTTGTTTGACTATTTCTTTCCAGGAGTTTACCCTGTAGATGTTCTCGGGAAGTTTTTCTTGGTTCCAGGGGTAATCAAGCAGTATTACTTTTGTGCCGTTGAAAGAGCAGTTTATTGCATATTCCGCGCGGTCTTCTATGAGAATATTCACACCCAGGTTAGAGCACACCTCTGCTTTTGTTTTCTTTTTTCCTTTTTTTGAGTAGTTGTTTGTGAAGTAAATGTCTGAAAAAGTGTTTGGGAAATAGTGTTCAACCCATTTTTTTGTGGGTTCTTTGATGTCGTTCTGCCTTGCTGTCAGGATCACAAGCTCGTGGTTTTTTTCCAGTTCACTGATTCCTTTTATTGCCCCGGGCACCGGTTTTATGTTTTTGAAGTAAGGTGTTTTGTAAAACGCGTACAGTTTTTCAATGAGTTCTTTTTCTGTGCCTTCAAGTAATTCGTGAAAGGCCTGGTTTTGCATGTTTTTTATTGAAAGGCATGTTTTGTATGTGTCGTTGTGAAACTCAAGAAAGGCAGATAAATAACCTGCAAGCACTTCGTCCAAGTCTGTCGCTATAAGCATGTGATTTCCCCTGGTTTTTATTTTTAAGCAGTTGAATCTGTTTCTTTTTATTTTTTCAGTACTTTTCGCATTTTATTTCAAAGTATTTTTGAGGGTGGTCGCATGAAGGGCATTTTTCAGGCGCGGTTTCGCTTTCGTGGACATACCCGCATTTTCTGCATACCCAGGAGACCGTTGATTCTTTTTTGAACAGTGTTTTCCCTTCAATTTCTTTGAGCAGTTTTGAGAACCTCTCTTTGTGGTGCTTTTCAGCTTCTGCTATTGCCTTAAGGCGTCTTGAAATGTCAGGCAGCCCTTCTTTGTCTGCAGTGTCTGCGAATTCAGGGTACATTTCCGCGTATTCATGTGTTTCCCCTGCAATTGATGCTTTCAGGTTTTCTGCAGTGTTTTCCAGAGCGATTGGAACACCTGTTTCAATCTTGATTTCCGGTTTTGGATCTGCGCTTTTTTTGTTTAATTCATTGATTAGCCTGAACAGCCATTTGGCGTGTTCCTGTTCGTTTTCTGCTGTCAGGAGAAAGATTTCGGAAATTTGTTCAAAGCCTTCTTTTTTCGCGATTTTTGCATAAAACGAGTATCTGTTTCTTGCCTGGCTTTCTCCGACGAATGCCTTGCATAGGTTTTCAATTGTTTTTTCCATTGCATTTCACTCCGTTGTTTTTCAGTTGCGCTTGTGGTTTTGCATTGTTTGCATGTAATATACTAATATCTTGAATCTTAAGTCATTTAATACTTTTTTATCTGATGCGGTTGTTGGGGGGTTGTTTGGCGCAGTTCCCGGTTTTTGCGCTCACAGGCTTTTCAGGGTTTTTGCAACCCGGGATTTTATTTCTTTTGCAAATCGTGTTTCAAGCAGTTTTTCCGCGTTTCCGACTGCGTCTTCCAGTTTCGGGTCAAAGTTTATCTGTCCGATGAACGGGATGTCAAATTTTTCTGCAAGTTCTCTCGAGGCACTCGGTTCACCGCGGCTCATGTTTTCCAGGACACCGATTATCTGTGCGTTTGACTGTCTGAGCACTTCAATGTGTTTTTTTGCGATCTCAACAGTTGTTTTTGAGGGCGTGGTCATCACAAGAAAATTGCTTTTCATAAGGTTTATTGTGTCAAGGAGTGTGTCACCCAGCCCGGGGGGCATGTCAATCACCAGGAAATCAAGGTCGCCCCATAAGGTGATTGCAAGCAGTTCTGTGATTGCGTTTGTGATGTCTGTTCCGCGCATGGGGGTGGCTGTCTCTTGCGTGAAGCAAGTGATTGACATGAACTTTACGCCGTTGATTGTGATCGGGACTGCCCCGTTTTCTTCTTTCGGAAAAGTGTTTTTCGCGCCGAGTATGGTTTGTGTTGATGCCCCGCAAAAGTCAAGGTCAAGCAACCCGGTTTTGTAGCCTGCGTCTGCCAGGACAAGCGAAAGCACGGTTGAAGTTACGCTTTTTCCTATGCCTCCTTTTCCGCCTGAAACAGCGATGGTTTGCTTGATGCTTTTGAGCCTTTCTTTAATTATTCCTGGTCGCGGGTCCATTCAATCACTTTTGTGTTGCTTTTTGCATTTAATTTTCCACTGGTTTATTTGCCGATGATGTTGTTGATCCATACTCCCCGCCCGTTTGTTATTTCAAAGTCGGGGCTGTTGCATTTCGGGCATTTGATGAAAGCGTGTGATACTTCGGGAACAAAGTGGATTGATTCGACTTTTTCTTCGTCAAGCTCGTTTAACGCGTTGAGATAATCCCATTCGTGCTTGCAGGATTTGCATTTGAGGATTGCGTTTTCTTTTTCAAGCGTGATTTTTGTGTTTTTGTCTACTGGTTTACTTTTTTCTTTGAGCATTTCTTCAAGCGCAAACAAAAACGGGTCTTCTTCAATTTGCTGGAGCTCTCCGATTGATATTTCAATTTCCGTAATGTGCTCAAAACCGGTTTTTTCCGCAAATTCAACTGCTGTTGAAATAACTGCTTCTGCCAGTGCCCATTCGTGCATGAAATCCCTTGTTTTTGTTTTGAATCTTTTTTTAACTGACTGTTTTAGATTAACTGTTGTAATTGTTGTCTGCCTGGTTGATGGCTTTTTTGAATGCGTCGTGCATGTCTTGATCAAAAGCCACAAAGACCACTTTTTTGACTGTTTTTGACCTGAATTCTTTTGCCGTTGAAACCATTGCTTCTGCTGCCTTGTCGGCCGGGACCCGTCCGGTGCCTGTTCCAAGCCCGGGAACAGCGATTTCTGCAATCTTGTTTTTTTGCGCGCATTCAAGCACTGCTTTCATCGCAAGCAAGGTGTTTTCCACGCTGACTTTTTCAGTGGGCTTTTCCATTGTCGGCGCGTGAATCACATATTTTGCAGGCAGTTTTCCTGCTTTTGTGATAACTGCTTTCCCGACTTTTACCGGGATGTATTTTTGAGCTTTGTTTTTTATTTCCTGCCCGCCTACCTTGAGGATTGCCCCTGCAAGACCGCCTCCCATGGTGATGTTTGAGTTTGCTGGGTTGACGATGGCTTCAAGACAGAGTTTTGTGATGTCTGCCCTGACGGTTTCTGTTTGCATAAAAGATTATTGTCAAAGAAGTGATTTATAGTTATTGGACCACAAAAGCACAAGATTGGTTTTATGAATATTTTTATAGTCTGCAATTGACTTGTTATTTGTGAAAGGGATATCTGAATATGCTTCTAATCTATTGACTGTTTTTCCGGATTTTGAACCGGGTTCAGAAGATGCTGGATTTATTGAAAAAAACGGAAAAGCACAGTGGATAACAAAGATGCTTTTGAGGAAAAGATTCAGGAAAACAAGAGTGTTTGAGGAAAACAAAGCGGATGTCCTGAAAAAAGTTGAGTTGAGCATAAAAGAGAACAAGGCCCTGCATTTTATGGCTGAATTGTTTGCCCCTGTTTTAAAGGTGCATGAACCGGGAGCCGTATTGGATTATGGTTCCGAAGACGTGATAATGACTTTGATGGATAACTATCCGAAAGCTGATCTGGACAGGTATGCAAAAAGTTTTGAGCGGTTGATAAAAGTTTATTCAGATTGCATTCCAAGCAATTTCACCATTGATTATGTCCGGACAGGGGAAAAATATGACAGCGGGAAACTTAAGCAAATGGTTGTGAGCAGGATCCCTGAAAAGAAAAAGGAATGGGAAGGTTTATCCGAAGATGAAAGAAACATTCATCTGCATCGGAGCAGACGCTCGATCTTGTGGGCCGGGCAGGAGGACTGGACGCATTTAAGCAATGGAGAAAGAGAAGAAAAAATTGAGGAATCCAAAATAATTGAGGACACGTTTTACGAGGTTGAAGCTGATTTTCTGGGTGATTATTTCACGGGCGGCAATCGCATTCCCCTTGTTTTTTCTTGGGGGCTGTGTGATGAGAATTTTGAGCACTGGCTTACCTTGGGGTCTGTTTCTTCGTCTTCAGTTGATTTTTGGATCGGAAAAGGCGTTATTGAATTCAGGGCTGACGGAAAGATGGTTCTAAGGGTTGTTTCAAAAGAACAATACGAATCAATAAAGGAAAAGCTTGAGGAAGTAAAGATTGAGCTGGATGCCCTGGAACAGTTAAAGAATTTTAAATCTGTTGAAGTGTATGAGGGTGTGCTTGAGTTTAAAAAGTGATGTGCTGTCAATGTTTGATTGTAAAACAAATTAATACTACTTTGAACCAATGTTATATGTATTTTTAGTTTTTTTCAAGGGATTTTGCTTTGGATTGCCTTGAATTGCCTTGAAAACAAAGCAAAATTTTAAAACTTTATTGCAAGCTCCTGTAGTCTAGTCCGGTCAAGGATACTGCCCTCTCGAGGCAGCGACTCGGGTTCAAATCCCGGCGGGAGCACCATTTAACTTTTTTTGCACATACTTTTTTATGTTTCTGTTTTGATTTTTTAGTCATGGAAAAAGTGTTTTTCAGCAATTCAAGGGGAATAAAGTTGTCGGGGGTAATCCACGCGGGCAATTTGGACTGCTGCGTGTTGATATCCCATGGTAGTTTCGCAAACAAAAACCGCGAGAGGCTGGTCAGATTAGCCGGTGCCTTGAACGAGTGCGGTTTTTCGGTTTTTCGCTTTGATTTCAGCGGTTGCGGTGAAAGCCAGGATTTGCCGATAACTGTTTTTCAGGAAGTCGATGACCTGAAGTCCGCAATTGCCTTTATGAAAGCCAGGGGTTGCACGAGGTTTGGCTTGATGGGTGAGAGTCTTGGCGGGCTTGTGTCCTTGCTGGCCTGTGACAGCAGCGTTTACTCAATGGTTTTGTGGGTCCCGTTTACAGATGCCAAGAAGTTATCCATGCTTGAAGACCCGAAAGTCAAAGAGGAACTTGAACGTGAAGGAAAAATTGTTTTTCAGAAGGACGGAAAAGCACTGGTTGTCCCAAGACAGTACTTTGTTGAAAGAGAGCGCGTGAATCAAAAAGATCTGCTTGCAGGCATCAGAATCCCTGTGCTGATTATTCATGGGACAGACGATGGCACTGTTCCGTTGGCCCAGTCAAGGCAGGCCGTAAAACTGCTTCCGAAAGGCTCTGAATTGTTTGAAGTCAGGGGAGGCTCGCATACTTTGGATAAGTCAATGGATTTACTCAGTAAGGTAATTGAAAAAACAGTTGATTGGATGGCAGGTCATTTAAATTGTAAGACTTGAGAAGGGCTTTGTTTTGAATTTGAAAACTTGAAGTTTTGAGTGGTTTTATGAGAATTTTGTCTTGGAACGTGAACGGGATTCGCTCGGTTTACAGCAAGGGATTTTTGGACTGGTTTAAACAAGAAAACCCGGATATCTTGTGCGTTCAGGAAACAAAAGCACAGCCGGATCAAGTTCCAGCTGAGTTGTTGGATTTTGACGATTATTTTTCTTTCTGGAACTCAGCGCAAAAAAAGGGTTACAGCGGAGTTGGGGTGTTTTCAAAACAAGAGCCGCTTGAAGTAAAAGACAAGCTGGGCTTCAGGGATTTTGACAGCGAGGGGCGTTTCCTTGTTTTGAAGTATCCCAAATTCACTTTGGTAAATGTGTATATGCCTCAGGGCGGGCGCACAAAAGAAAAAATTCCCTTCAAGCTTGAGTCATACTCTTTTTTTCTTGAGTTTCTGGACAGTTTTGAAAAAGAAGAACCCATTTTGCTTTGCGGTGACTTCAACATCGCTCACACTGAAGTTGATTTGGCAAGGCCGAAGCAGAATCAGAACAATACAATGTTCACACTAGGGGAACGGAAGCAAATTGATGCGATTGCAGAAAAAGGGTTTGTGGACACTTTCAGGAAATTTCACAGCGAAGGCGGGAATTACACCTGGTGGCCGTATTTTGCAAATGCAAGGCCGCGAAATATCGGCTGGAGAATTGATTACTGTTTTGCTTCAAAATCGCTTTCTGAAAGCGTGAAAGATGCGTTTATTCTTCCCAAAGTGATGGGCTCGGACCATTGCCCTGTCGGGGTTGAGCTTGAAGATTTTAATAAAAATTTGTGATAATTGTGATAAATTAGAGTTTATTAAAATACTTGTTTTCCTTTATTTGTGTGTATTGAAATAAAGATGAGTTTTATGCAACGTATAAATGGCACTATTGAAACTCCCACTTTTGTTAAGTGGGCAGGTGGAAAGTCTCAGCTTCTTAAGCAGTTTGATCAATTTTTCCCTGAAAAAATAAATTTTTACATTGAACCGTTTTTAGGAAGCGGGGCGGTGTTTTTTTATATAAAAAGAAAATTTAATCCCAAAAAAGTTATCCTTTCTGATGTAAATGAAGAATTAATAAACGCGTTTGTTATGGTTAGGGATAATGTTGAAGAACTTATTGATTTATTAAAAAAACATAAAGAATTGCATTGTAAAGAGTATTTTTATAAAATAAGAGCGCAGGAGCCAAAGGGTTTAAATAATGTTGAATCTGCAGCTAGATTTATTTATTTAAATAAAACGTGTTTTAACGGACTTTATCGGGTAAACAAATCAGGTAAGTTTAATGTTCCAATTGGGAGTTATAAAAACCCGGGTATTTTAAAAGAAGATGTTTTGAAAGAAGCAAACAAACTTCTTCAGTGTGTGGATATAAGAGTTGCATCTTTTGAAAAAGTAGTTGATTTAGCAAAAAAACACGCTTTTGTTTATTTTGATCCACCTTATTACCCGTTAAAAAGAACTTCCTTTACGACCTACACAAAAGAGGTTTTTTTGGAAGATGAACAAAAAAAACTTTTGAGTGTAGTTAATGAACTTCATAAAAAAGGCTGCAAAGTAATGTTAAGTAATAGTGATCATCCATTTATCAAATCACTTTATTCTGAATTTAAACTAAGTGAAGTTTCTGCGCGCAGAATGATAAATTGCAATGCAACAAAAAGAGGGCCGATAACAGAGTTAGTTGTGTTGAATTATTAGGTGTTATTTATGAAATATCTGCAACATTATAAGGAGATTGGGTTGGAAAATAATAGTAATTTGATATTTGATTATTTTATGAGTAGTTTAACAGAATCAATTGTTACGTGGGATTATTTTGTTGATTTTGAAAAAGTAAAGAAAAATGTGGTTGCAGTAGAGAAAGAATTGAATCTTCTTAATGTGTTAATTGGAAAAAAAGATATTGAAAGGGAATTTATTGATTTAATTATGGAATATCCAAAAGTAAGGAATGTATTACCAATACTCATTGCAATAAGGAATAATAAACTCAAAGATTTAAAGATAACAACTGATTTAGAAAATTTGACTTCAGAAGATGTGCATGTTTTATTTGATCCAAAAATTAATGTTGCGGGAAAAAACCAACAATTACTTCTTAAATTTTTTAGGGATTCTGGTTTAAAAGAAATTTTAATGGATAAAACAGTAAAGAATTTGGTGGACTACTGCTTTGGGGTAGAAGTGGGCATGGACACAAATGCAAGGAAAAATAGAACCGGGAGCTTAATGGAAAAAATTGTTGAAGGGCAAATAGGAAAGTTTTGTAAAAAAAATGGAATTCAATATTGTCCTCAGGCAACAAAGTCAAAAATCAAAAGTTTGTGGGGTGTTGATGTTGAATTAGATAAAACAAACCGCATATTTGATTTGGCAGCCTATAATAATACAACTCACAAATTATTCTTGTTTGAAACAAATTTTTATGGTGGCGGGGGTTCAAAACTCAAATCAACTGCCGGTGAATACCAGTATCTAAATGATTTTTTAGGCAAACAGGGGATTTCGTTGATATGGATAACCGATGGTTTAGGGTGGACTGCTGCAAAAAAACCATTACAAGAAACATTTGTTCATAATGAATATGTGTTTAATTTGGATTTGATTAAAAAAGGCGTTTTAAAAGAAGTTCTTTTGTAAATAAATTAAGTTTTATATTTAAAGCTATTTTTTAAAAGTTCATTATTTTTATGTGTTGTGTTGCAAAACTGTCATTCAAAATACCATAGCATTTCAAGATTTTTTTCATATTTTTTGTGTTTTTTGTTTTCTTTTATGGTATACTGTGCTTTTGGCGGTTGTCCTCTGCAGACACTCATGCACAGATTGTCTATTTCCTTTGGATTGTCTATGAATTCCCTAATCCATCCCTGGAGAAACAAGGTCTTGGGCTCAAAGTTACTTTCGCGATTGTAATTGAATTTCTGTTCAATTAAAAACAACTGGGATAGTGTTGCAATTGTATTCAAAGAATTAAGATAATGCTCAAAAGATTCATTTTTCAAAACAAGTGTTTCACTTTCGGGATCCGCGCCATAAAAAACGTTATCAAAGACAGATGACATTTGCCGTTTTAAGTCGGGTCTGGAACGTATTCTAAGATTTAAGTCAATCATTATTCTCAAGTGGTTTGGCCTGAATTCCCGGGTTCCTTCTTTCAGCCAAATCTGAAAGTTTTTTTGACATCATACTTGTTTTTCAAATTTTTAGGTAAAACTGAAGGACGTAAAACATAAATCTCTGTACCATTTTCATCTGTAAAAACAACTTTTTTTGCGTCAAAGTCAAGTTCTTTTATTATTTTTAGCATTTCTTTGTGTTTCATTTAAGATCTCCCTGCCTTTTGAAGTAATTTTGTATAACCTGCCAATTTTATCCAATGGGTTGAGGCATTCAACAAGTTTTTTTCCATGTAATTCTTTAATTGTAAATGATGCCTGTGAAATAGCAATATTCAGATTTCTGGAAATATCATTTGCAGCCAGTGGCTCTTTAGAGACATGCAACTCAAATAATACAGTCTTCCTGCGAGAACCCCTTTTTAGCCAAGCGTAAAGTACCCAATCCATGCAAAAAGATAGGTATATAAAGTTTAAATAACTAAAATGTTAATAATAAGTTAAGAATATATTAAGAATTACAATAGAAAAGGGTGGTATTGTGGATAAATATGCAAAAAAATACCTGAAAATGATAAAACAGGCAAAAACCGACGAAGAATTAATTGGCATAATCAATAAGGTATATGAAAATGGTTTTGAAGACGGGTGCAACGAAGGTAAGAATACAACCAATGATGAGTAATGGATAAAGCATTAAAATAATAGGCATTCAACGCTTAAGATTGTTAAAATTGGTAATTTGTTGTTTACCGGCATTGTACTTACATAAGTTATTTTAGTGGCTATTCATTTAAATTTTATTTATGTCATTTGGCGGGATTTGTATTGAAGATTGTAAACGATATTATTTTGATGAAAACATAACGTTATTTCAGGGAGACTGTCTTGAAGTCCTTCAAAAGTTAGATGAAAATTCAGTTGATTTAATCTTTGCAGACCCACCATACAATTTGTCTAATGGTGGTTTGACTTGCAAGGCGGGAAAATTTGTTTCAGTAAATAAAGGCAACTGGGATAAATCCCGGGGAGTAATGGGTGATTTTAATTTCACAGTTCTTTGGCTTAAAGAATGTCGCAGGGTATTGAAACCAAATGGGACGATTTGGGTTTCAGGAACACACCACAATATTCATCAAGTGGGGTTTGCATTGCAGACCTTGAAGTTTCACTTGATGAATGAGATTGTCTGGTTTAAACCAAATGCAAGTCCCAATTTATCATGCCGTTATTTTACTCACAGCCACGAAACATTGATTTGGGCAAAAAAAGAAAAATCTGAAAAACACAAATTTAATTATCCCCTCATGCGTTTTTGGGATTCAGACCTTTTGAATAAAAAAGGAAAACAAATGCGCAGTGTTTGGACAATCCCTTTAACACCTTTAAAGGAAAAAACCGCTGGAAAGCACCCGACTCAAAAGCCTATTGAACTTTTAAAAAGGATTATTACAGCAAGCACGGATGAAGGCGCAGTGGTTTTGGATCCTTTCAATGGCTCTGGAACCACGGGTGTTGTTGCAAACATGCTTGGGAGAAAATATATTGGTATTGAAAAAGAAAAGGAGTACCTTGATTTAACTCTTAAGCGATTGAATGCCCAAAAAGAGCAAGCAGTTTGCTCTTTAGAATCATTCAGCGTTAGTACGCCTTAGCCAGATAAGTAACCTTTTTTGCTTCTTTTCCGCACATTGCACACTTGCCGTTTGGTTTTTCGCTTTGCCTTGCAAGGGTTCCGCGCACTTCAAGACCTGTCATGTCCTGTATTTTGTCTGCGCATTCCTGGCTTCCGCAAAAGTTTATCCGCACAATCCCCCCGAGCTTTGCTTTTGCCAGGAGTTCTTCAGTGGTTTTTGCGTTGTGAAGGTTGTCTTTAAGTGCTTTGTCTGCTTTTTTGCGCATGTTGTCGGCGATTGATTCTTTTTGCCTTGTGATTTCCTCGAACAGTTTTTCAAGTTTAACGTTCTTTTTTTCTTTTGTGTCGCGGCGTACAACCACGGCGGATTTGTTTTTGATGTCTCTTGGCCCAAGCTCTACCCTGATCGGCACTCCTTTCATTTCCCATTCGCTGAATTTCCAGCCGGGAGTGTTTTCGCTGTCGTCGACGTGAACCCGAAGTCCGTTGGAGCGGAGCTCTTCAAGCAGTTGCGTTGCTTTTTCAAGAACGTGTTTTTTGGTTTCTGAAGAGTAAATCGGGACAATTATCACCTGGTAAGGCGCGATTTCCCACGGCATTATGAGGCCGTGGTTGTCCCCGTGGACGCTTACGATCGCCGCGAGGATTCTCCAGATTCCGGGACCGTAACAGGTCTGGTAGGCAAATTCTTCTTTTTCGCTTTCGTTTTTGAATTTTATGTCAAAGGGTTTCGAGAATTTTTGCCCCAGGTTGTGAGTGGAGGACAACTGCATGACTTTCAGGTCAGGCATGAGTGTGTCTGTTGCGTGACTGTATTCGGCGCCGGGAAACTTGTCCCATTCAGGCCGCTTGAACACCAGGAAAGGAAGCCCGAGTTTTTTGTGAAGCACTTCCTCAGATATTTCCATGTCTTCCTTTAACCGGTTGTCAGCGTCTTCCATGCTTTTGAAAACGCAGTGGGTTTCAATGAACAGAAACTCGCGCCCGCGGATAAGGGGCCTTGTCGCTTTTGTCTCGTGCCTGTATACTGCGACGCTTTGGTAGTATTTGATCGGCAGGTCGCGGTAAGAGCGCACCCAAAGCGAGTAAAGTGAATAAAACGCGGTTTCACTTGTCGGCCGAAGGCACATGCGCTCGGCAAGCTTGTTTTCTCCGCCGTGTGTCACCCAGAATACTTCTTTTTCAAATGCCTTGACGTGTTCTCCTTCAAGCTTCAGCAGCGATTCGGGAATGACTACCGGGAAAAGCACGGGCTGGTGATCGTTTGCTTCAAGCTGTTCTTCAAATGTCCTGAAAAGTTGTTTCAATGCGATGGTTGCCCACGGCCTGTGGACAATAAACCCTTTTACGCCGTATCGCTGGTCGACCATTTCGGTTTGTTTTATTATTTCGTTGTACCATTCGCTGAAATCTTTGTTTTTGTCTATTTCGAATTTTTTTCTCATGCTTTCACCAAAAATCATTTCCGTGACATAAAATATACACTGCTGGTTTTTATTTTTAAGTGATTTGATTATCTTAAGCGGTTTGATTTGCTTGAAGTGTTTTTCAACAATTGTCAATAAAAGTGTTTTTAGTGAACTTTTTTAGTAAACTTATTATTTCATGGAAAGTAAATTATGTGTATTGTATAATATGCAGTATGTATTTTGTATGTGTGTGTTGTGTGTTGTACACATGTGTTGCACTTATGTGATGTGTATTATGTATCTTAAACAGTAAGTGGTTTAATGGCAAAGAAGAAAAAGCACTCAAAAGATGAAAATAAAAAAGTCTTGGACGACACAGGTTCAGATGGCAAAGCCGCGCAGGAAAAGAGTGCGAAGCATGGTGAAGATAAACCCGGGCAGGTTGTCGGCAAAGAGGATTCGCTTCTTTCAAGCCGGTCAAAAACTGTAATGGACAAGGAAGAGGATTTTCTTTTCAAGGTTCTTGTTGCGGCGTTTTTAGTGGTGCTTGTTTTTTTGGTTTACTCGGTCGCAACCCAAAAACCTGTCTATTATTCCCAGCTTTATTTCAATGAACAGTCCCTTCCAGGTGAAGTTGATGCAAATTCAAGTTTTTCGTTTTCGTTCGTGATTGAAAACCACGAGAAAGAAGCGTTTCAGTATCTTTACATGCTGACAATAAACAATGAAACTTCGGATCAGTTTACATACATGGTTCCAAGCGAAGTTGAACAGGGGGACAGGATAGAGCAGAACATAAAAATGGCTTTGGGTCCGTCAGACGAACCTGTTAAAGTCGGGATAAAAGTGCCTACCCCGAGTTCGGATGAGCCTCTTGAAATTCATTTTTGGGTTGACGTGGTTGATGAAGCAAGTGAAAATTGACAGGTCTGCACTTGAGGGTGTTGAAATCTTGAGGGCGTTGAAATTGCGTGATTGCAGTGAAATGATTTGGTGAAAAAATGCTTTTTGGAATTGTTGACAGTGCAGATATTTTGATTGACTTTGCCCCTGCTATTGAACAAAAGCTCAGGGAAGAAGTGATTAATTTTCAGTTTGTCCGCAGGACTGCCATAAACAAGCTTGGTCTTCCGGCAGCAGTTAAAGAAGTGTTGTCGCAGGAAGTGGACGCGGTAATAGTTATGGCCACCGTGACTGAAGAAGAGTCAAAGAAAAGCTCTTTCAAGTCAGTTATTGATGCGATCATATCAATTGAGCTTGAGTGCGAAAAAGACATTTTCAAGGTTTTTGTTTTTTCTGACGAGTTAAGATCCGATGTGTCTTTTGAAGAAAAGAAAAAAGAGGTTGCAGAAACCTGGAGCAGGCTTATCCTTGACAAGTTGTTTAACCCGGACAAACTCGCTGAAAAAAAAGGCAGCATGGAAGCCGAGTCAGATGTTGAAATCAAGTTCGGGGATTTGCTTTCACCGGATAAGTGACGTGGTTTTTGCTTAAGCCGTTGTCGAGATTATTGTTGAGATTATATACGATTATATCTGTTTCACAAATTTGCCTGCGTTTAACGCGGCCACTGCCCCGTCTGCTGTTGATGTTGCAATCTGCTTGGTTTTTCCTCTTATGTCTCCGGCTGCAAAAATGCCTTTCACGTTTGTTTCCATGGATTCGTCTGTCAAAATGTGCCCTGTTTCGTCGAGTTTTACTCCTGTCCCTTCAAGCATTTCGTTTGAAGGCACTGTTCCGACGTAAATGAAAACGCCGTTTACTTCAATTGTTTTTGTCTCGTTTGTTTTCACGTTTTCAACAACAATCGAGTTGACAAGCCCTTCTCCTTTCACTTCTTTAAGGACAGAGTCCCATATGACAGTTATTTTCGGGTTTTGCACGGCTTTTTCTGCCAAAATTTTTTCTGCGCGAAGTTCGTCTCTCCTGTGGACAATGTATACTTTTGAACTTGTGCCTGCAAGAAATATGGCTTCTGTTATTGCCGCGTTGCCTCCTCCGATGACTGCAACTGCCTTGTCTTTGAAGAACGCGCCGTCGCACACTGCGCAATATGAGATTCCTCTTCCGAAAAATTCTTTTCCCCCTTTTACATTGAGTTTCCGGCTTTTTGCCCCGGACGCGATTATGACTGCCTTGCATGTGATTTTGCTTCCGTCGGACAATACAAGGGTTTTTTCATCTGAGCCGTTTTCTATTGTTACCACGGTTTTTTCAGTGATTTTCACTCCGAATGATTCTGCCTGTGTTTTCATTTTTTCAGCCAGTTCCATTCCGCTCACGGGTCCGGGAACCCCGGGGTAGTTTTCGATGTGGGGGGTGAGTGCCATTTGCCCGCCTGTGACCGCGCCTTCAAATATGGCTGTTTCAAAGCCCAGTCTTGCAGAGTAAATGCCTGCGGTCATCCCGGCAGGTCCCGCGCCGATTATTGCAATGTCGCATTTTGTCTGGTTTTCGTTTTTTATGTTTTCCATGTGAATCACTTTGTGTTTTTATTAGATTTGTATATGATTAATTGATTTAAACATATTAAGTAATTAAGTAGTTTAATTATTTTTTTATATGTAAGAAGAAGTGTGTCTGGAAGTGTGTTGCGTGGATGTTTTTGATTCCGGGGGAATAAATGTTGGTGTCGGCCGGAAAAATATTCTTTTTGACCCCCATAGGAAAAACAAGGGCAGTGATTTTGTTTTTGTCTCTCACGGCCACCTTGACCACGCGAACGTGAATTCAGAGGGAAAGTATCTGATGAGCGCGGAGACGGCGCAAGTTGTAAAAGCACGCCTTGGAAAAGAACCGGGTTCGGTTCAGCTTGTTGACACAAGCACAAGATTAAAAGTTGATGATTCTACAACAATGCGTTTTTTTGACGCGGGGCACATTCTTGGATCTTTCCAGGCCATGGTTGAAAACTCGACTTCTGTTCTTTACACCGGTGATTTCAAGCTGCAGGAAAGTGTGCTTTTTGGCCGCGCGGAGACCCCGAGCGCAGACGTGCTGGTGATGGAAACCACTTTTGCCACCCCTGGCTGCAGTTTTCCTGACAGGAACGAGGTTTATTCTGAAATGGAGTCGTGGATAAAGACAAACCTCGCCCATGACAGAAACGTTATTCTTGGAGGTTATGCGCTTGGGAAAAGCCAGGAGCTCACAAGGATTGCAAGCGATTGCCTGGGCGGGGACGCGGTTGTAGTGCACCCACAGGTTGCAGGGCTGAACAGGATTTATGAGGATTTCGGAGTCAAGCTCGGGAATTTCATTGACTCGTCAGGTCCGGAGGCGAGAAAGTATTGCAAAAGCGGTCCGTTTGTCGGAGTTGTCCCGTCAACCATTCTCGGGAAAGGCCTGAAGCAGGGCATCCGGATTGACACGAAAAGAAAAACAGTTGCGGCAGTTGCTTCCGGTTGGGCGCGTTTTTCGAATTATCTGAAGAGGTTTGGTGCAGAGCGCGGCTTTGTGTTAAGCGACCACTGTGATTTCAATCAGTTGCTTGAGTTTGTGGAAGAAGTGAACCCGAGAAAGGTTTTTACGCATCACGGAAACAGCGCGGTGTTTGCAAAAGAAATCCGGCAAAGGTTTGGAATTGAGGCGTCGGAGATTCCGAAAAAGGTTTTGGGTTCTTAAATGAACAAGTTAAATAAACAAAGTTAAATGAAGAAAAAAGCAGTTTGCAAAAAGTTTTTATTTTTCAAGTCCTTTTTTGACTGCTTCGATGCATTGCTTTGGCTCAAGCCGCCCTTTGGTTTTTGCCATCACTTTCCCGACAAGGAAGTTAAGCGACTCGGTTTTTCCCGCGCGGTAGTCTTCGGCTGCTTTTTTGTTTTCAAGCATGACTTCTTTTGCTATTGAGTCGACGTCAAACCCTGCTTTTCCCCCGTGTTCTTCAAGGATTGCTTTTGCCGAAACCTGTTCGTCAAGCATTTTTCTCAGTATGTCGACTCCCGTGTGCTTTGTAATGCTGCGTTTTTCAAGCGCAGTCAAAAGCTTGGTTATTTCTTTGGTTGAAAGTTTGCTTTCAATGAATGTTTTTGTCCTGAAGTTGAGTTCGCGTTTCAGGTGGTTCACAAACCATTTTGAGGCAAATTTAGCGTTTACCTTGCCTGCGACTTTTTCAAATGCGTCTGCAAGGTCGCGTTCGCTTGCGATCGTGTCTGCTTCAAGTTTGGGGATCCTGTATTCTTCCTTCAGTCTTTTTGCTTTGGTTGTCGGGGTTTCCGGAAGGTCTTGTTTTAGTTTTTCAACAGATTCAGCTGATATTTCAAGCGGGGGGATGTCCGGATCCGGCAAGAACCGGTAGTCATCTCCGGTTTCTTTTTCCCGGAGAAACGTGGTTATCATTTGGGTGTCTTCAAAGTGCCTTGTTTCCATTTTTTTTATGGGGGTCCCTTGTCTTGCAAGGTTTTTTTGCCGTATTTCCTCAAAGCACAGTGCTTTTAAGACTCCTTTGATTGAATTTATGTTTTTGACTTCCACTCTTTCGTTTCCGTCAGTTGAAATGTTTGCGTCGACCTTGAAGAGCCCTCCTTCCGGTTTTGCCGCGTCAAGGTATTCGATGACTGTTTTCATTTTCTTGAGGAAGTCCCGCGCTTCTTTAGGTGTTTTCATGTCGGGTTCTGTGACTATTTCTATGAGGGGTATTCCGCTTCTGTTGTAGTCGACTTCCCCTGTCCGGAGTTCGTAGCGCCCCGGGTCTTCTTCAAAGTGAACTTCGCGTATCCTGACTCCGTAAAGCTCTCCTTCAACCGCGAATGGGCGGGAGGTTCTCTGATAGTTTGCGGGAAGGTCAGGGTAAAAGTAGTGTTTTCTTTCCACAAAAAGTTCTTTTCCGGTGTTTATTTTGCACCCCAGGAGCAAAGCGGTTTTCAGTGCAAGTTCAAGTGCGCGCTCGTTTATTCCCATCGGTTTTGATCCTGGTTGCGCTGTGCAGATCGGGCAGATGAGCGTGTTTGGTTTCGCGTCAAGGAAGTTTGTGTTGCATTCGCAGAACATTTTTGTGTTTGTCTTTAGCTGAACGTGGATTTCAAGACCTATTTTTGTGGCCATTTGATTTCACCCCGCTTCAGTTCAAGAGTCTGCATTGCCTGCAAGACTTCAAGGTCTTTGTTTTGCCCGCCGGCTATCTGCACGCCCACCGGAAGGCCGTGAGAGAAACCGAACGGAACCACTCCGGCTGGTATTCCTGACAGGTTTGCAAAGCTGACAAGCGTGTCTGCAAGGTACATTGCAAGCGGGTCGTCTATCTTTTCTTTGATTTCAAACGCAGTGAACGGGGCGGCAGGGCTTACCATGAAGTCTGCTTTTGAGAATATTTTTTCGTATTTCTGCTTTATGATGTTTTTTGCCTGAAGCGCTTTTGAGTACCATTTTCCCTGGAATTCTTTCATGGAAATGAATGTCCCGAAAAGTATTCTTCGCTTGACTTCTTTTCCAAGCGACTGTTCCCTGTTGGCCGAGACTGTTTCGTTGAGTGTCGAGTCGGTTTCTGTCCTGAAACCGTATTTCAGCCCGTCGAATTTTTGCATTGCGCTTGCGAATTCCGCGTACATGTTCAGGTAGTATGTTGCAACGCAGAATTTTGTGTCAGGCACGCTTATTTCAATGCGGTCTGCGCCGCGGTCTTCCATTTCTTCCACTGCGTCGAGCACTATTTGCGAGACTGTTGTTTCGCTTCCTTCAAAGAACTCTTTTGGAACAGCGATTGTTTTTCCCTCAAAGGAAAAGTTGTCGAGTTTTGTTGTGAAGTCAAATTGTTTTTGTTTTGTGGAGACATTGTCTTTCGGGTCGTTGCCTGCCATTGACTCGAGAAGAATTGCCGCGCCGTAGACGTCTCTTGCCATCGGTCCCGGGGTTTCTATCCCCATTGTCATGTCTGACAGGCCGTACCTGCTTACAAGGCCGTAAGTGGGTTTGAATCCGACGACCCCGCAGAAAGTCGCGGGAGACCTGATGGAGCCCCCTGTGTCGCTGCCGATTGACAGGTCGCACAGCCCTGCTGCGAGCGCGGCCCCGGCTCCTGAAGAGCTTCCTCCGGGAACTCTTGAGTTGTTCCACGGGTTGAGGGTGGGGCCGAAAAAGCTTGTTTCTCCGCTTCCGCCGCAGGCAAATTCGTCCATGTTTGTTTTGCCGATGATAATTGCCTGTTCTTCAAGTACGCGTTCTGTAATTGTGGCGTTGTAGGGGGCAGTGTAGTTTTCAAGCATTTTTGAACCGCAGGTCATCCTGATGCCTTTGACTGCAATGTTGTCTTTTACCGAGACAAGCAGTCCTGCAAGTTTTCCTGCTTTTTGTTTTGAAATGTTTTCTTTGAGCTTTTTTGCTTTTTCAATGACTTGTTTTTCGTTTACCGTGATAAACGCGTTTATGTTTGAGTCGGTTATTTTTTGAAGAAACTTTTGGCTTTCTTCTTCGATGTCTATTTCCTGGCTTTTTATTTTTTCAAGCTTTGTTTTTGTGTTCATCTAAACTGTCTCCGCCGGAATTTTTTCAGCTTTCAATTCAGAGGTTTTTCGGAACTTTGAAGTAGTCTGCGCTTCGTTTCGGGGCAAGGTCCAGTATTGATTTTGCGCCTTCAAATGTTTTTGCTGTCCCGTCTTTCCGAAGCGGGTTCCTGTTCAGTGTGAGGTAAAGCGAAAGGTCTTTTGGCGCGTAGTCCTGGTTTATTTTTGAGAAAAAGGTAAACAGTTTTTCTGAGTCCAGTGAAAATTCCTTGAGTTCTCCTTGGCTTAGTTTCAGCCTGCAGACCTCTGATACTCTTTTGAGGGTTTTTTCGTCGATTTTGTTCATTTTTTCACCTGCATGAAATAATTGTTGATTGTCGTTTCGCGTGTAATTGTGCGGTTTGGTGGGCCCGGCCAGAATTGAACTGGCGATCTCCGCCATGTGAAGGCGGCATCATAGCCACTAGACCACGGGCCCGTTATCGGTTTAGTGAATGTATGTTGACTGGTGTTTTTTGGACTTGTCTGATTTTTTTTCTTTGATTTCAGGTGCTTGATTCGGGTCATCCGGTATTTTTCCGAATTTTTCCTCATATTTTTCCATGTTTTCGTTGAGCATTTTTGTGAAATTTTTCATTATCTGTGGGTTCATTATGAGCCTTGAAAACACGTACATCCGGAATTCTGCCATTCCTGTCTGGTCGGGAAGCATTTGCCCGAGCTCTATAAGGAACTCGTGTTGACCATGGCTTGCTGTGAAGCTGTTTGGACTGAGGGCTATTTTTGCTGACCCTCCGATTTCTTTTACGGCTTTTTTTTTGTCTTCTTCCATTGTTTTCACTTTCTGTATTTTTTGCATTAAACGTTTTAGTAGCCCCGGAGAGATTCGAACTCCCGTCAACAGGTCCAGAACCTGTCATCCTTGGCCGCTAGACTACGGGGCTTTTAAAAACAGCTTGGTGTAAATATTGGTATATAATTATGCATAAAACAGATTAATATTAGTATTAGTTGTATGTGACTGGATTTAAACTTTAACTTTTTTTGTTTGAAATGAGTCCTTTGCGGTTATCCGTTAAGGTTCACATTGTATTTCCAGTTGCATTTTTCAACAGTGTCGATTGTGAGGCATGCTTTTATGTCGTATGTTCCGGGTTCTACCGGAAGGAATGCGTGTCCGTCGCTGTCGGTTTCCACTGTTTGTATGAGTTGCCCGTTCTGGTAGGCGTAGACTGTTGCGGGCGGGTTGGTTGGTTTTCCAAGGCATTCGGTTACGTAGATGCTGTAGCCCCCTGTGAATTCCTGGATTGTGTCAAGGGTTATTGTCAGGGCCGGGTTTTCGTTGGTTGGCGGTGCGCTGATCCCCATTATTAATGCTCTTGAGTTCCCGTGCCTGTCTACTGCTCCGAGGTCAACGTATGCGCCGAAGGTTCCGTCTCCGTTTCCGGGCATGTAGTATGCGTGTTCTCCGTTGTAGTTTGTGAAGACGAGGTCCTGGTGGCCGTCATGGTCAAAGTCAAAGTTGTCTCCAGGGCAGTGGTGGTTGATGTCGAACGGCGTTCCGTTTGTCAAGAGTTGTGTTCTTGGCTGGAATGTTCCGTCCCCGTTTCCTTTGTGGAACCACATTCTTCCTCCGCCTCCCTCGCAGCTTACGATGTCCGGGTTGGTGTCTTCGTCAAAGTCTGCTGCTGTCGCCTGGTACGGGTCGTCTCCGATGTCTTCAATGTAGTGCGTGGTGAAGCTGCCTGTCCCGTCCCCGAGCATTACGTAAAGGTATCCGCTGTTGTATCTTGTTATTGCAAAGTCCATGTTTCCGTCTTTGTTGAAGTCAGCAGTGTCTTTCGCCCGCAGGTATGACCCGGGTCCGGGTATTGCAGTGTCTGTGAAGTTTCCTGTTCCGTCTCCCGTGAATAAGTGGAGGTTGTTGTCGTTTCCTGATGCGATGAAGTCGGCGTGTGTGTCGTTGTTGAAGTCTGCTGTTGCCATGTCCATTGCACCCCAGTCGGAGTTGATTGTTCCGATTTGAACCGGCGCGTCAAAAGTGTTGCCTGCGTTTTGCAGGTGGATTTTGATTGCTGTTGTTGAACCCAGGTCTTCGCCGCTTACAAAGTCCATTAATCCGTCTTCGTTGAAGTCATTTATTGCAAGCCCCCATCCTCTTGGCCCGAACCTTCCCACGTATTCTGTTAAAAAAGTCCCGTCCCCATTGCTCTTGAACATGGTGATGTCTCCCTGGTCGTGGGTGGATATAAGGAAAAACTCGTTTGGACCTGTGATCAGGGGTATGGAGTAGCTTGGCTGTAGCATTTCCCCGTCTTCCAGGTCATCAAAGTATATCAAAAAATATTTTGTTGTGCCTGCGGAGATGTCACCTTCTATCAGCCACTTGACATTGTGTGCAAATCTGCTTTTGTCGCTTGGGCTGGTGGTTGCGTCAGTTGCAATGTTTGGAGGGGTTTGGGGGGTGATGCTCATTGTATATTCCATGCCAAGAACATAAAAATTGGTTTCCGCAATGTTTGAGGGGTTTCCTGTCGGGTCGAGGTGTGTTGTGGTTGGTGTTGATGTGGTGTTTAGTTTTATTGTGTGTTCTGCTCCGGTTTGGTAGTATGTGTTGTTTGCTTTTCCGCTTGGTGCGCTTGTTGGGTCGAGGTGTGTTGTGGTTGGTGTTGTGGTGTTTAGTTTTATTGTGTGTTCTGCTCCGGTTTGGTAGTATGTGTTTGTTGCCTGCCCGCTTGGGTTCCCTGTCGGGTCCAGCGGTGTTGAACCGGGGTCGGACAGGTTTGTGATGCTTATTGAGTATTCGGATGACTCCACAGTGTAGTCTGCCAGTGCAAGGGGTGTGAGCAGGAATGCAAAGGCAATTGTCAGGATTGAACTTATGTTGAAGAGCGTGGATTTTTTCATTTTGGAGTTACCTCGCTTACATTTTCATTTATTACTCTTCCTTGCGCGTCTACTTCAACTATCCGGACAGAGTTTTCGTCGAAAGTGGTTGTTTTGCCGAGTGTTTCAAGGTATTCCATGAAGTTGATTTCTTTTTTGACCCACAGGTCTTTTGCGTCACTTTCAATGGTTATGCTTATTGGTATCTGGTATTTCCATTTTTCGTTTGCCCACATGTTGCCTGAAAGATTGTTTATTGTTATGTTTATGGGGGTGGGGTCAAGCGGAGCTCCGGTGTACCCTTCAGGAACCAGGTCCATTGAGTAAGTTGATTTCAGTATATTGAAAAAATCCAGCCGGTACTCATCTGTGCTGTTATTGAAAGATACAAGCATTCCGCCGCTTGAATTGGTTATGGATCGGGTTTCAATTTCACTTGTGTTTTCGTTTGATGCGTCAGCCTGCACGTTTTCTACGGGTTGTCCGGAAGAGTTGGTAATATAAAATTTTTTTATGTTTTTCGGACTGCTTAGACTTGGTTGTATTTTGTATTCCTGGGATTGAACATAAAATGTTTTCGATGCGCTTTGTTCGGTTGCCTGTGACGGGTCAAGGTGGGTTGACTGTGGTGCTTGAATCACCGGCAGTATTTTGTATTCGTAGGAGTGGGTGTAAAATGTGGTGTCTGCCTGCGCGCTCGGGGCGCTTGCCGGGTTCAGGTGTGCTGAAGCAGGTGCTGAGATAACAGGTTCCATCTTGAATTCGTGCGAGGCAGTGTAAAAGTTGTTTGCTGCTTGTCCCAGTGGTGCCCCGCTCGGGTTCAGGTAACCTGGCATAGGCGCCGGGAGTGCCGGCTGCATTTTGTATTCGTAGGAGTGGGTGTAGAATGTGGTGTCTGCCTGCGCGCTCGGGGAGAACGAGGGGTCCAGGTGGGTGCTTGTCGGCGGCGTTTGAGTGTACTCGAAGTTAAACTCGGCTGACTCTATTGTGTGTTGTGCTGCCGAAAAGGCAGGGGCAAACATCAGCCAAGCAACTACTAAGACCCAAAAGCGCAAACAGATTATCTCCTATTTGTTGTGTTGCCTGCGTTTCTAGCTGTAGAAGCTTATGAAAGCCGTTTTAATATATCCATAGTAGGATACATAAGCATGTACACGGTATTTTTGGTTATTTTCCATGGATGTGGTTGTATTTGTGCATAATATTTGAGTTACATTTGTTGCAACATTTACATTGGGGTCAGTTGTCTTGTTCCATTGCACATAACTAGATTTATAACTTGGGTGCAGGTAACCGCTGTAACAGAGGGCTGAGTTGTAGGTAGTTACATCGTGTTTTGTCACGAACCATTCTGTGCCCCTGTTATTATAGTCATAGCTTCCGGTTACAATCAATCCTGTTGCGCTCGGGTAAAACCCTGAGTAGTAAGCAACATCACTTTTTGAGTAAGTGTAAGGTGATGCCTCAACTGTGCAGCTTTTGTGCCCTGCTCTCGTAATTATCCTA
>JAGGVJ010000002.1 GCA_021158055.1 Candidatus Iainarchaeum sp.
AATCAGCAGACGCGTTGCCATAATACAGATAAATATCAGTCGAACCGTTTGCGGGAATGCTTGGAACCTTCACCCACACCTTCGTGTTTGCAGTGTTGCAACCTGATTCAACCCAATAACTCAACTCCTGTGTTCCGGAAGTGTCGGCAAACCTCAAATCACCACAATCACTATTCATCGTATCATCTGCAATCAAAGACAAAGAATCAAACTCAACCAAAACCTGAAAATCAGTGAGTTCAGAACCGGAAGAATCAGTCACAGTGATTGCTTTCCTGTACTCCCAGTCAGCATCCCACCAGGTCCCCGCTGACAAAACAAGGGGAAACAAAAATATTAAGAAAACAGTGACAAGAAACCAATTAAAGAACTTCAAATTAAAACAGCCAGAAACTGTTTTGAAACCAACTACGCTCATTTTTAAAACACACCTTGCATTTATTTTTAACTTGCATTTATTTTTAACTTGCACTTATTTTTAAATACCACTTAAATTTGTGACAAACTATAGCAACCACATAAAAATAATCATTTAAATTCACAACAATAAAACTATAATAGATAAACAAAATAAAAGGCAGTATTTAATCATTTTTTTTAAAATGCATAAAAACACACTAAACGTTGATTATTCGTTGATTGACTTAATGGGTTTTTGCAAAAACCGAAAAAGTTATTTAATTTCAAATCAAATATCTTCCATACAAAACTTACAAACTAGAACTTACAAATCAAATATCAAAAACCGGTGAAAACATGAAAACAGGAATAGTCGGATACGGAACATACATTCCAAAATACAGGATAAAAACCGAAGAAATCGCAAGCGTGTGGGGAAAAGACGCAGACCGGGTCAAAAAAGGGCTCATGGTAAAAGAAAAATCAGTTCCCGCGCCGGACGAAGACGCAATCACAATCGGGGTCGAAGCCGCAAGAAACGCGGTTGTTCACTCGGGAATTGACGTTAAAAAAATCGGCGCAATCTACATGGGTTCAGAAAGCCACCCGTACGCAGTAAAGCCAAGCAGCGCAACAGTCGCGGAAGCAATCGGCACAACACCAAACCTGACCGCAGCCGACTATGAATTTGCGTGCAAGGCAGGAACCGCGGCAATCCAGACAAGCATGGGGCTTGTCTCGTCAAAAATGGTTGAATACGCAATGGCAATCGGAGCAGACACATCACAAGGACAGCCTGGAGACGCACTCGAGTTCACGGCTGCAGCGGGAGGGGCGGCATTCATAATCGGGCGCGAAGACCTTGTCGCAGAAATCAACGACACTTTTTCGTTTACCACCGACACCCCTGACTTCTGGCGGCGGGAAGGACAGGAATTTCCAAGGCACGGGGCAAGGTTTACAGGAACACCCGCTTACTTCAAGCACATAACCGGCGCCACAAGAGGACTGCTTGAAAAAACAGGCGAAAGCATTGAAGAATTTGACCACGTTGTGTTCCACCAGCCAAACGGAAAATTTCCGAACGCCGTAGCAAAAATACTCGGGGTGCCAAAAGAAAAACTCACTGCCGGGCTCAAAGTGGTTGACTTTGGAAACACTTATTCCGGGGCAACACCGCTCGGTATTGCAGCAGTGCTTGATATCTGCAAAGCAGGAGACAAAATCCTTGCAACATCATTCGGGTCAGGAGCGGGAAGCGATTCTTTTTCAATAACCGCAACAGACAAACTGCTTGAAAAAAGAAAGACACAAAAAACCACTGTCCAAAAATACATCGACAACAAAAAATACATCAACTACGCAATTTACGCAAAATACAGGAAAAAAATAAAGGCAATTTAACAAAACAAATCAATAAAATGAAACACGGTTAACAAAATAACAAAACAAAAGGCGATTAAATGAAAGAAGTTTACATCATCGGAACAGGAATAACTAAATTCGGCGAACTCTGGGACAAAAGCTTTCGCGACCTCGCAGTAGATGCCGGAATACAAGCAATAGCTGACTCAAAAGTTGACGTCAGTGAAATAGACGGGGTCTTCGGAGGCACCATGAGCTCGGGAAGATTCATAGGACAGGAGCATGCGGCAGCACTAATCGCAGACTACGCGGGAATAACCCCGAAACCGGCAATAAGATGCGAAGCAGCATGCGCTTCAGGAGGCGTTGCTTTCCGCGCAGGGTACTTTGCTGTCGCGTCAGGCGCAATGGACACAGCAGTAGTCGGAGGCGTTGAAAAAATGACAGACGTCTTCACAGAACAGGCAGCAGTAACTCTTGGGGGCGCGGGAGACCAGGAATGGGAAGTGTTCAACGGAGCAACTTTCCCTGCACTGTATGCGCTGATTGCAAGACGGCACATGAAAGAATTCGGCACAACCGAAGAACAGCTTGCTCAAGTCGCAGTCAAAAACCACCTGAACGGCTCAATGAACCCAATCGCGCAATACCAAATGCCGATAACAATTGAAACCGTAATGAACTCAAGCCCTGTCGCCGACCCGCTAAAACTCTTTGACTGCTCGCCGATAACAGACGGCGCAGCAGCAGTGGTGATTGCTTCAAAAGAAGTTGCAAAAGAACACTGTGAAAAACCAATCAAAGTACTGGCATCAGCACAAGCATCAGACACCCTTGCACTGCACGACAGGAGAAAAATAACAACTCTAGACGCAACACGCTTTGCCGCAAAAGACGCGTTTAAACAGGCAGACACAACCCCCAGCAAAATAGACATTGCAGAAGTACACGACTGCTTTACAATAGCTGAAATCTGCGCAATCGAAGACCTTGGCTTTTTTGAAAAAGGAAAAGGAGGAAAAGCAACCGAAGACGGACTGACCGCGCTTGAAGGACAATTGGCGGTAAATACTTCCGGAGGGCTGAAAGCATGCGGCCACCCGGTCGGAGCAACAGGAATAAAACAAATAGTTGAAGCAGTCAAACAACTCAACCAGGAAGCAGGAAAACGCAACAGAAAAAATGTTGATCTGGCATTAACCCACAACGTCGGAGGGACCGGCGCAACAGCAGTGGTTCATATCCTCGGGAGGGGATACTAATGGCAAGCAATTCAATTTCATTGATGTGGAGAGGAATACAACAGCGCTACAATTTAATCGGAACAAAATGCAAAACCTGCGGCCAGGCATTTTTCCCGCCAAGAAAAAACTGCCCAAAATGCAGGAGAAAAGGACAAATAGAAGAACTGAAATTCTCAGGAAACGGAAAAGTGTTCAGCCACTCGGTTGTCCACGCACCGCCGGAAGGATTTGAAAACCAGGTTCCGTACATCATCTCGCTTGTGGAACTTGAAGAAGGCCCTCTTGTAACTGCACAAATCGTTGACTGCGAGCCAAGTGAAATACAAATAGGAACCAAAGTCAAAAAAGTATTTCGAAGGGTAAGTGAAGGCGGAAAAAGCGGAATAATCAACTACGGGTACAAATTCGTGCTTGACAGGTAGATTATTTGAAATGATTAAAAATAAGTGCGGGGGGCGCAAAACAAAAACTTAAAGGAAAAAAAGTTTTTCCCTAAAACTTTATTTTCATGCCCTTGCTATTGTTTGAAAACAGCACAACCCTGCTTGCGGGAACCTCTGCAACTATTTCCATCCCGCAGTGTTCTGCAACCTGTTTTGAAAACTCCTGCACTTCAGCGTGCGAAGGCATGTTTTCAATTGAAAGCCTGTGCCTTGAATACCCCACAAACATGTAAGCTTTTATTTCCACAAAATCGGTCTGGCTTTTCTTTATCAGTTCAGCGTATCCTTTCGGGTCAACCATGTTGATGTTTTTCACGGCGGTTATCCTCAAAACCCGCCTGGTGTCAAGTGAAGGAAAAAGTTCAAGGGAATCGTTTATCCTTTCCCATGAGTTTTCAATCAATGGAGCATTGATTTTTTTGTGAAGCTCCTTGCTTGGGGCGTCAAGAGAAAGGTAAAGCTGGGTCGGAAGCGAATCCAGATTCTTCAGTACTTTCGGGTTGTTTGCGTTTGACACAAGAAAAGTAGTCATGTTCCTTTTGTGAAAAGCACTTATCAGGTCGCTCAGGTAAGGGTACATTGTGGGCTCGCCCGAAAGGCTTATTGCTGCGTGACGCGGGTCTTGCGCTTCCTTTAAAAGTTCCTGGTTGAACAACTCGGGGGCTCCGAAATAACCGCTTAAAAGAAGCCTTTGTCCCTTGATGCAGTCGTCAATTATTTCATCTGGCTCATCCCAGCATGAATCCTTTGGGACATCATCTGCAATCTCCCACGGCCTCCAGCAAAAAATACACTGCTGGGTGCAAAAGTTCACTGCCGGCGTCATCTGCAGGCACCTGTGGCAGTTTATCCCGTAAAACTTTTCCTTGTAGCAGACCCGCCCTGTCTTTATTTTTTCATGAGTCCAGTGACAGATTTTCACTGCCGAGTGGCCGCCGACCAGGTAATAGTGCTGCCGCTTGAGAACGCGAACCGCAGTGTCTGACAATAAAGGTTTTTTATTCATTTAAACACCAGAAACTAAACTCAAACCAAGATTTTCTGAAAACAATATTCTAATGAATATATCACTAATTGTCACTAACAACAGTCTTCAGAGAATAAAAATTTTGTTTTATTTTTTTGTGTAAATCTTCAATGCTTCGGCAACGGTTTTGTCTTCAAGAGTGATTGCCGAAATTGCATTGCACATCTTGACTGCTTCCTTCAGGCCTTTCTGGTGAATGTTTCTCCCGGTGGCGTTCCCACCTGCACCGGCGACATGGACCTGGTCGTGAACTGTCTTCAAAAAGGCTTTTGCGCCAACTGACTTTCCACCTGCGCAAATCACTTTTGTCCTGCCTGCCGAAAGCACCGCCTCTTTTAGATACTCCGGTGACGAGCTTCCTTTTTTCTGGGGGTAACTCACTTTCACAAAATCAGCACCCAGACACGCGGCAACCCCGGTTGCACCTGCAATCAAGTGCGGGTCTTTTTCGTCTTTAACTGCTCTTCCCCTCGGGTAAATCCAAATCACTGCAATCAAGCCGTTTTCATGGGCTTCGCGGACAACCCTTGAGGCCTGTTCAAGCATCATTTCCTCAAATTCGCTTCCAAGGTATATCGTGTAACCGACCCCAAGAATGTTGAGGTCTGAACCTGACTTGAGTTCCGCCACGTCCCGCACTTCAACAAGCAGATTGCTAAAGGGCTCTGCCTGCTTTGTTTTCACAAGATTTGTTTTTGAATTGAGTTTCACAAGAAACGGCACGTTACCGTAATCAGGCCCGTACCTTGAAATCAAGCCGAACTGCGCTGCAAAAACCCCTATGTTTGACCTGGCAGCTATCTGAAACAAATGCTCTGGATCCGCATCGGCTTTGGAAATGCCATTGCCGAAAAAGTCATCGTTTAAATGCTCTATCTTCTGGTCCCCTGCGAAAAGCATGAGCCTGCCGGTTCCCTTAGTTATTTTCATGTAATTTTTAACATACTGATCTTTTTTAGCTTTTGGGACATCTAAAGGCACAAGCACGTCTTTTTTTGTTATTTTCAAAACAACACCCCTCAAATTAACAATAAATAATGTAAAAACAACCAAGTATAAATACGTGAACTACCCCACCTTAACGGTTGACCTATATGCTTTCATTTATCTTACACCCCAACACAAAATTATTTAAATTAGTGCATAGTTATGAATAATAGTAACAATTATCAACAGGATAATAGTAACAATTATCAACAGGATAATAGTAACAATTATCAACAGGATAATAGTAACAATTATACAACAGAAATATTAATTATTATACAACAGAATAGTAATGATACAACAGATGGTGATAATTATGGTCAAATACACAATAGCAAGGCAGTTGGCAAGCAAAAGAATCGTTACAAGCAGGGGTGACGAAATCGGGCGCTTAAGCGACATGGTTGTAAACGAAAACACAGGCGACATAGAATCAATGCTGATTGAGCCAAACAGCGACTCAAAAATAGCAAGAAAAGCAGAGCACGAAAACGGTCTTGTAAAAGTGCCTTACTCCGCAGTCATCGCGGTAAGCGATGTTGTAATCGTTGACGAAAGAGAAATAACCGAATAAAGGTGAAGAAATGAAAGACGAATACTTTGCAGCAATAATCCTTGCGGGAGTCATTTCAGGTCTTGGAGCCGCAGCATTTCCGACAATCAACACTTTCCTGCAGATATTTCTGCTGACGGTGATTGCACTCGTTGGAATATGGTACACTATGGAAAAATAATCTTTATTTTTCCTGTTTTTACATTTAGCCCCCCAAAAAATTTCGCTTCAGGCATGCCTTTTTCCTTTGCATCATTTAGAATTTCTGAAATTTTCTTATAGGAAAAACCTTTTTTTCTCGCTTTCTTTACTGAAGAGAGCAGGGAATCCACCTCTTTATAATGCAGGTAAATCAAATCCCCAATCTGCTTGAAGTCAACTATTTGCTTCTCAAACTTCTTAACTGCTACTTCCTGCTGGGCAACTTTGCGTTTCACCTTAGAGACGGCGTCGTTTTGGACCGTGCGCTTCTGCAAAAGAAACCTTTGAGCAACCAGCGGAGTAAACACACTGTCAACCGCGTCATTGAGCGAATCAAACCCTTCACTTTTTTCTGACGGCCTGGTTTCTTTCAATTCAAAAGAAACAACCCTTTGCTTTCCATAAACACGCGGATTGGTCTCCTGCGAACCCGAAACCATGCTTAAAATTGCTGAACAAAGCAAATCCAGCTCTTTTTCAGTTGCCTTTGAAGCAGGGCTTTCCTTATCAAGACCTGCCAACGCACACGCTTCTTCAAGATAAACAGAGCCCAGATTTACGCTTGTAACAAGAGTCCTGATAACATCAGAAGTGCTTTTTCCAAAAGCCAGTGCAAGCTTCTCCTTTGTCAATTCTGTGGGGTTCAGCTTGGATGTCACCGGAAACACATAATCCTGCTTTGGCCTGAGGGTTCGTTTCGACCAGTCCTCAAACTTAAACGGGCGGATTATCTTTTTTTCCGAATCGCAAAGAACCATGTTTCCCGAGGCAAAAAGCTCAACCATCAAAAACAGGTGATTTCTGGTATTCAGCTCAATGACAATAACACGGTCAAATTCGTGCTGGAAAACATCTTTTATCTTAAGCCCTGAAACATGTTTCCTGAGAAACATCGCAAACCCGGACGGCTTTTGCGGCGCGGGAATCTTAAAAGAAGTAAGCGCAAGCCACCCTGAAAGGTCAACCAAAAGATCTTTTGAACCTGTTCCCGGCAGACGAAGCCGGAACTTAAAAAGCGACTCGCCAAGCTGCTGGACGTTTTCAACGTACGCGCCTTTAAGGCACACGAGCTCTTTTGCAAGAAACGAAAAATCCAGGTTTGTCAAGGGCAAAGGGCCCTGACTGCTCTTTTTCTTTACCTGTGGCTTTGATTTTAAAGCAGGCATTTCCTCAACCACCCGAACATTAACTTGTTCACACGTAAAACAATAAAAAAATAAAACAAAGCGAAAAACTAAAGGAAAGCCTTCATTGACTTAAACAAACCCGGCCGCTCAACAAACAGTTTCGCAAACGTAAACCAGTTGTTCCCGAAAGCAAAGTCAAGCAGGTCCTCCCCCATCCCCAATTTTTCCGCAATGAAATCCATGTCGTCATTTGAAAGGACTTCAAAAAACTGCCTCACTTTCCACACTTTCTTGAGCTGGTTTCCCCTCTGGTTCAGCCAAATCCTGTTGTATTTTGACAAAAAATCAGCTGACAAGTCACCTTTTTCAATTGCCTCAACAGCAGTTTGCGCGGCAATAATCCCTGCTTCCTGAGCAAGGGCAATCCCCCCGCCATCCATGGGGTTTACCTGGTGAGCGGCGTCACCAACAACCATGAAACCGTCAAGAACCATATTATCCATTATTCCGCCGACAGGTATTCCACCCGCATTTATTTCAATCGGGGACGCGTCCTTAAATCTGGGGTCTTTTGCAATCCACTTGTCAAGGTAATACTTTGCGGTCTTTTCTGAATTGCCGCCTATCCCTATCCCGACGTTTGCGACATCTTCTCCCTTTGGAAAAATCCAGATGTACCCGCGCGGAGCAATATCTGTTCCGAAATACATTTCAAGAGCGTGCTTGTCTCCAAGTCTAATGTTTGCCATTTCATACTGGAAACCGGAATCCATGTCAACAAGCTTGTTTGTGGTGTCAAGGCCGGCGCTTCTTGCCATCCTCGAATCCACGCCGTCACACGCAATCACTACTTTGGCGCGGATTTCATACTCATCACCCATTTCATTCACTTTCGCGCCAACCACTTGAGAACCCTCTTTTATAACTGAAAGCGATTCGGTTTTCAGCTTTATCTTAGCGCCTTTTCTAATGGCTTCGCTTGCAAGGTATTTTTCAAACATTTTTCGCTCAAGAACATAACCATACTGGTTTTTTCCGATTTTTATCTCTTTTCCGTTTGGAGAAAACACTCTTGCGTTGTTTATCTCCCAGACAGCCCATTTCGGGTCAGGTTCCATCCCGAGCCTTTTGAACCAGCCGCCGCCAAGACCCTCTGCACAGCGCTTTGGAACGCCGATTTCCTGTTTTTTGTCAACTATGGTCACTTTTGCCCCGAGCTTTCCCGCTTCGATTGCAACGCGAAGCCCTCCCGGACCTGCTCCGATTACAAGAATGTCAGTGTCTTTTAAATCAGTCATTTTTTCCTCTCCTTCAAACTGATTGCGCCAACCGGACACAATTTAACGCAAATCCCGCAGTCAATACATTTTTCATTTACATCAACCCAGGTTTCCTTCAGATTAAGAGCAACCCTCGGGCAGACACTGACACACGCACCGCAATACATACATTTTTTTCTATCAATTTTAACAACCATAATCTCACCTGATTATCTCGCCTGAATTATAGAATCACTTGAACTACAAAACAATTTTTCAAAAAATGATTACAATAGAATTATCAATTACATAATCTAAAAAGACATATGTTGACAACACAATATAATCTGCTTTTTTATGCTTAATAATATGCCTAAAACAACTGCTGAAACAACAAACACTAACTTTCAACCAGTTGGCACTAAATAAAAAAGTTCTTTTTTTCTCAAAAAAAGTCAGTCAACTGCTTTTTCCACTAAATCCTGCCTTTCAGTGTGCACGTTTTCACGCGTTCTTGACTCCACGCCTCGCAAGCGCTCTTCCAAGTGATTTATCTTCATTGCAAAAAACCTGAACAACAGGACAATCAACACCAGAAGAAGCAAATTGAAAAACATGCTTATTGCTGAAAAATCTTCAAAAACCATTCACATCACCTTCCGCCAATCACAAACTGCTAAAACTAAAGCTGGGAATAATTCCCGTCATTGAACTCATACAAATATTTCTTTATCTTGTGCCCATTGAAATTATACTTCTTTTTCACTGTTTCCTCTACGCCGTAAAACTCAAAGAAATCATTTGCCTGCAAATCAAAAATGAAAAACTTTTCCCGAAAGGTCGTTTCAACAAACGAATGCCGGGTGCCGTCGTCAAGCAGCACAGTCACCACCTTTGCGTTTTCATCCCCGATGCCTTTCAGAACAGAGCACAAAAGAATGCTTGCCTCTTCACTGCTCCCGATTTTTTTTGAAACCACTTCGTCCAAGGAGAGCCAAAAACTTGATTTCATGTCATGCGGCACAACAACAATGTTTGAACGCAACCAGTCAAACGCGCCTCGAGCAACCTTTAAGTATTCTGTTTCAAACTTGTAGCCCTCCACTCCCGACATGAACCGGGCAACAAGCGTCGCAACAACCTTATCTTTTGGATTTACCAGCGACTTCATCTGGGCCGACGTCTTTGACTCGCCTGACTCGACTGCGTCCGCGTAACGGTCAATTACTGTCTGGTACAATTTGTTTTTGCCTTCTGCTTCGGCCAGCTTTTCGGCTTCTTTTGAAAGCTGCTTGTTTTTATCTGAAATGTTCTTGATTTCTTCCTGCAAATCCTTGTTTTCTTTCTGCAGTCCGGCAAACTTTGACTGCTCTGAAGAAACAGCTGACTTTGATTCATTTACCTTGTACTTGTAACTTTCCATGAGTTCAGAGTACTCGTTTAATTTTTCCCTGAAAGAATCCCTTTCTTTTGCAATGACACTCACCTGGTTGGAAAGCAAACTCACCTGCTTGGACAAAGAATCGTTTTCAACCTGCATTGCAAGCACGTTCTTTGAAGACTCGTGAGTTGATTCTAACTCGCTTTTGCCTTTGTCTTCAAGAGCAGCAATCTTTGCTTCAAGCTGGCTTATGTACTCCTTGTATGACAACCCCTGTTTTTCAAGCGAACTGATTTTTTCCTGACTCTTTGAAACCCCTGACTTCAACTCGGCAATAGTCAAAACCTGCTTCAAATCCAGGTTTGAGCCCTTATCCAAAAAAGTCTGCAAGTCCCTTAAATCATCCAGCTTTTTGGCAATCCTGTTTTCTATTTTGCGTTTTTCTTCAGCTATTGCGTTTTTTTGTTCAATAAACTGCCCGTCGGAAATCTTCCCGTCACGGTAAGAAACAGCAATCAAGTCCATTTTCTTGTCCAGGTTGTTCTTTTCAATGTTAAGGGCATTTATCTCAGACCAGATGTCGTCTGAAACCCCTTTCAAAGCATTCCTGCTTCTTATTAAAAAATAAACACCAACGACAATCGCAACAAGGCCCAAAAAGATGATTCCGTAAATTAAAGTATCATCCAAGGGAATCGCCTCAAATATCCCTGTTCCCAAAATAATCTGTCCAGCCATATTCTCACTCAAAAATTCAACCATAATCTCACTCAAAACTCAATTATACGTCCATCCAATACACTAAAATAGTTAACTCATTTTAACCTTTTCGTAAGTCTCGTTGCGAAAGCCAAAGGTAGTTCACACTACACAACAAACCAACTCTTTTTATACTTGTTTTCTTTTTCTTTTTAATGAAAACAAAACAACAATCGTAAACACATTATCAAAATCCGAAAGACAAACACAAAAAGCTGAAAACATGAAAATACTTGTAACAGGCGGGACAGGGTTCATCGGAAAAGCAGTTGTAAAACGATTGTCTGCAAACGCAAAATACGAGCTTATACTCCTTGTAAGAAACCCGCACAAAACACAAAGCGCACCTGAAAAAATAAAATTCATAAAAACAGACCTTTTGGACCCGGACCTAGAAGAAAAAATCCCGAAATGCGATTGCGTCGTCCACATGGCCGGATCCATTGACGAACACGACACCTCCCTTTTTGAAACCAATGTCGGCGGGACAAGAAACCTTTTAAAGGCATGCGAAGGAAAAACAAAGCAAATAGTTTTTATGAGCACTGCGGGAGTGCACGGAGAAAGCAAGGGCCAGACAAACGAAAAATCACATTTTTCCCCGCAAACGCTGTACGAAAAAAGCAAGCTTTACTCTGAACTCGCAATCAGGCGCTCAAACATCCCGTTCACAATCCTTCGCCCGACACTTGTATTCGGCCCGAACAAGTACTGGGCGCAAATATTCAACCTTGCGAAAAAAAGATTCCCTGTGATCGGCTCGGGAAAAAACATGTTCCACACCGTGTTTTTGGAAGACGTGGTGGACGCGATAGAAAACGCTGTGAAGCTTCCTGCAAAAAATCAGGAATATTTGATTGCAGGACCCGACCCCCACACATACCTTGAAACATACACGGAAATAGCTGCATTATTTCAACAGACGCCAGGGTCAAAACTGCCTGTTTTTATTGTGAAGATCCTTGCCTTTTTCTCGTCGCTTGCAGGGAAAAAAACCATTGTCTCAAAAGAGCACATAACGAGGCTCATCAGAAACAGGTACTATGACACCAGAAAAGCACAAAGGGAGCTTGCCTGGAAGCCAAAGACAAACCTGAAAGAAGGACTCGAAAAAACCCTTGAGGTCTTAAAAAAATATAAAAAAGTTGAGTTCACAAGCCGAAAAGAACAAGCACAGCCCGCAAACAAAAAAGAACCGGGAAATTTGCCGGATTCCAGGCAAAAAAACAAAAAACCACCTGCCTGACCCCCGTTTGATTCAACCGGTATAATTGACAGGCATAATCATTTTGACTTTATCGCGGAAATCAGCTCGGAAAGATTTGCCCTTATCTCCTGCGGTTTTTCACCTAAGAGACCTGTAAGGATCATGTCCGCACCTGCCTCAACCTGCTGCCTTGCTTCCTGCGCAGAACTTATTCCCCCGCCGGTTAAAAGCGGAACACCGGTAACTTTCTTCACAGCACTGATAATTTCAGGTTCAAGAGGTGCGTTCACTCCAAACCCCGCGTCAAGATAAATAAGCGACTTCCCCGAATACTCTGAAAACAAAGCATAAGAACGCACAATGTCAAGGTTTTGCCTTGGAATCGGTTTCGCATCCCCGATCCAGCTTGAAATCCCACCCGGCTCCATCACAATGTACGAAGTCGGAATGGCATCTACCTCAAGCTCAAACACCGTGGGGGCACCGAGAGCCTGCGCTCCGGTAATCCAGTAAGTATTGTTGGAATTCACAAGAGTCATGAAAAAAATAGCGTCAGCGTACTGGCTTACAGCGTTTGCGTTCCCGGGAAAAATAATCACAGGCAAACTGCATTGTTTTTTTATTTCAAGAACCAGCTCATCAAGGTCAGTCACGTGCACGTTCAAGGCACCGCCGAGAACAATGGCATCAGAACCGACTTCCTCAACTGCCTTCATTATTTCCGAAAGACATTTCGGGTTGTGCTTTTCAGGATCAAGGTAAGTGAAGTGAAGTTTTTGCGACCTGGCTTTTTCCATGAGGTCGTTCCAAACACCTTTTTTCATATCTTCTCCCTCCCGATTTTTTTGGTAAAAGACACGATTTCCTTTGCTTTTTCAAACGGGTTGTTTGACTTCTCAATCATTGAAGCAATGTGAATCCCGTCCGCCCCCGCCCGCACAGTGCGCTCAATGTCTTTCAGGTCCTTTGAGCTTCCCGCGCAAATTACAGGAATGTCAGTGCATGATTTTACGGCCGCAAACATTTCAGGCGTGGGAGGCGCCGGAGCACCGCTTCCCGCTTCAAGAATGGTCATCCTGCTTCCGAGGTACTGCCCTGCAAGAGCATACGCCGCAGCCAGATCCGGCTTGTGCCTTGGAATCGGCCTTGCCTGGCCGACCCACCCCACGGTTTCACCCGGGTCGATTACAATCAGGGAAGTGGGAATCGGTTCAATCCCGAGCCTTTTTATGACCGGCGCCCCAAGCGCAGGCGCGCCGGTAATCCAATAAGGGTTCATTGAATTCATCAGGCTGTAATAATAAATCGCGTCAGCGTGAGTGGTTATTGTCCCCACGTTTCCGGGAAACAAAAGAATCGGCAGATCAATCTCTTCCTTGATCAAACGTGCAATCTGTTCAAGAGGATACCCCTGCGCTCCAGTGGACCCGCCGATAAGAATCACATCTGCCCCGGCTTCATAAAACGCTTTGGAATTATCAAGCGCTCTTCTCGGCTCTCTTTTCGGGGGATCAATCAACCCGAAAAAACAAACCCCGTCGCTTTCAATCACACTGTTTATATGTCTTTCAACTTTCCCGACTTTCATTAAATCACTAATCAAAAATTTTAAAAAAACATTAAAAACATTAAAAATCAGATAAAAAATATCTCAATAAAAAATATCTCAATCAAACTTTCCGACTGCAAAATTCAAATGATTCGCTGTCTAATCAATCCTTACATCAATCAACTCTTGCATTACTCAGTTCTTACATATTACACAGTAAACTATTATAAAATTATCAGTCAAAAAGGGCAAGTTATTTCGTCAAAAGACGGAAACCAAATAACTGCAATGACATTCAATAGATTAGAGCTATTCAGAAAAACAAAAACGCTTTTTTAAGGTCTGACTTTGCGTTTCTGCTGACAGGACCGTGGCCCGGCAAAAGTGTTTCAAATCCAAGACCGGATATCTTTTCAAGCGACTTTTTCAGTTCATCCAGACTGCCACCATGCAAGTCAACCCTTCCGATGCTTCCCCCTGAAAACAACAAATCCCCGGAAAACAACAGCTTGTTTTTCCTGTCAAAAAACACAACGCTTCCCTTTGAGTGGCCTGGAGTGGAAAACACTTCAAGACTGATCTTTCCGCATTCAATGACATCGCCGTCACCGATTTCCCTGTGCACCACAGGCATTACCGGTTCAAACTCACTGAAAAGAGACGCACAGGTATGCTCAGGAGTCAGGTTCCTTGCGTCCTCAACACCCATTGAAACTGATTTAAAGACGTGGTCGCATGCAATGTGGTCAAAATGATTGTGAGTGTTCAAGACAACATCTATTGAATCGCTGGTCAATCCGATGTCTGAAAGCGAATCAAGAAGGTTTTGCTTGTCAACGCCCGTGTCAATCAATATGTTTTGATCGCCGCTGCTCAAAAGATACACGTTCGAGCCGAAACCCGACTCCTTCAAAACCCACACTCCTTCACACACTCTTTCAAACAAAAAAACACCT
>JAGGVJ010000026.1 GCA_021158055.1 Candidatus Iainarchaeum sp.
GGCAATAAGGACATTAACGGAAAAATGTAAACCTGCCGAATGAGCAGGCTTTGCCCCCACTGGAATTTTTTTGGTGTTTACACTACACCGGGCGGTGTATAGTGGCTTCTTCAAAGCTTTGCCGGTTGCACGGTAATAGATGGCAGGTATTGCCATCCATTAGCCGATACCCGATTCGTAAAACGCCAATGAAAACATAACTAATACCAGGCTTATAGCAGCAGCGGTAAAATCTTGGGCAAACATGCCTGAGGTGTGGAACAAAATAAACACGGTGGCAGCTGCCCCGTCAAACTGACGCCAACATATTCTTCAAACACTGCTAAAAAAGCAAAGGAGAGGTAAACTTGAAATGGAAACACACAACACTAATTTTCATAGTGGCTAAACTGTTTTTGGCATTTTTCGTGCCATTTGCAGTACTGATTGCATGGCTTGAAATCACTATCCCCATAGAGACCAACATTGCCTGGTGGATACTGAAAACCATGGGGCTTTCTGCTGCCATAATCTGGTTTGCAGTAAAGGTGAACAGCTTTGACGACCTTGACGGCGTCAAAAAAACAACATTAGTCAAGTTTTGGAACTCGCTTGAACCGCTTTCAAAAAAAGCAATTGTGGTCTCAATCGCAATCTCCTTAATTTTGATCCTTATAATCTAAAAAGGCAAAGAACATGGACAAAGATAAGAAGAAAACAAGCATACTTCCGGAAGTAACACTCATCTGGGAAACAAACGCGGAGCAACGTAGCGTTGATTTAGTATTACTCGAGTTCGAGGAATACACCCTTGAGGCCGTGGAAAAAACCACGGAACCGGACATGCACGCTTACCTCCGGACTGTAAATGCTGTCATAAAAACAATTGACGGCAGTAAAGAGTGGGTAATTTCCCTCAAAAATGTCGCGTATAATGAAAAGCGCAAATGGTGGAAAGTGACTGTCGAGGTCACCCCCTCCAACGAGGAATCATTTCAGTTAATCGGAATAACAACCGGAACACTGAAAATAACATTGGAGAATGAAGAACAGATACTGCTAAGCGCGGTTGACGCAGGTATCAGAAAGTTCCAGAGGGCATGAAAATGACAGGTCAAAAAACAAGCCTTAATTCATGGCACGTCGGAAACAATCTGAAATGGCTGCTGATCCAGGAACATCTTGAAAAAGCATTCAGAAAAGCAGGGTTCGCGGAGCTGGTAATCAACCGCACGCCCATGGGCACTATAATCACTGTCAAAGCCAATTATCCTGGCATGGCCATAGGGAAAAACGGGAATGTCATCCGAAAAGTCACACAAGAACTGATAGCAAAGTTTGACTTTGAAAATGAACTCCACTTGGAAGTTGAACCCTTCAACACACTGGAAAGGTCGGCGCGAGTGATGGCAGAACTGGCTGTGACAAGAATTGAAAGGGGGTATTACGGCCCAAAAACCATTGGACGCATAGCCCATCAGATAATGGACTACGAAAACTATGCAGAAGGATGCAAGATCATTCTTTCCGGAAAATGGCGATTCGGAAACAGGGCCAAAACCTTGAAAAAAGTGCGGGGCCGAATCTTTCACAGCGGCAATCCGGCAAAAGAGTTCGTCGACAAGTACATAGCTGTCGGCAAAAGAAAGAATGGCACTTTCAGCGTCACGGTGATGATACTTGAGAAATCAGTTAACGGGGGAACAAAAATCCCGCCGTTTAAGCTAGTGGATGAGCCAGAAGTGGAAAATCCACTGTGGTAAAATGAGTAAAGGAGAATGTAAAAAATGAACATAAAAATAGTGACGAATGGATCGTTTATTTCTTTGTTGCTTTCAGCAGGTTTCATGGCTGAAAACAAAGAAAAGATTCCAAGGTTTCCAAAGGTAAATCTTGAGGAAAAAATAGTCTTCATCCAGATAGAAAATCTGGTGAAGAAACTCAGGAAGATCAACAGCACCCCCACCACAGAAGTTTTCCTTGTAAACGTTTTTTTCAACAAAAACGGCTTATACGGGAGAAAAACCCAAAAAGAGACACTAAATAAAATAAACTCAATGCTCTCAAAAAACATCCGGGTAAACCTATTGGTCAAAAACCAAGAGGAAAAAGAAGAGGTCCTCTCTGGATTATGGCTCAACGACTGGCCATTGGAAACCGGCCTTGAGATAACGACTCAAGACAAGTTAAAAGCAGCAATTTCCCTGAAAAAAAAAACGGAAAAATGCTTGTTGATATGATCAACTGGCTTGACCAACTGGACTTTGCAGGCAAAGACCTCCAGAGAAACACCACGGCAAACTTAGAGGGAATTGAAGCCACCTTGAAAAAACTGGATGAAAGGTCAGAACAGAAACGGACATGTTTCATATTTGACCTGGTTCTGAACAGTTTGATAAGCAGCAACGTCGACGACTACGACTTGTCGGACTTTTTAGACAAATTTAGTATGGCTGTGTCAAAAGGAAAGAGGATAAAAGGGAAGTTTCCTTCAGAAACCCTCAAAAACGAATTGGCAAAAGCCAAAAACAGCCCGGAAGCCGAGGAGAAATTCAAGCAGCTGCTAAACGACGGCCACACATTTGAGGCAATTCTTTCCGCCAGCAACTGGTTGCAGTTTGAGCGGAAAAAACACAGGGATGCGGGGATAAGAACCGCAATAATGCGCTTTTTCTTCTGCAAATTAAGCGGGGAAACAAGAAAAGCGTACGAGGACATTGTCTACCTGACTGAAAGGTCAAAGGTATACAAAGAGAAACTAGAGCCTGAATTTTTGGATATAGTCCAAAACAGTGAAAAAATCGGAGAAGTGGCAGTAGCGGACTTAAGAAATGAGCAATCTCATTTCAACGCCACCAAACTAATTATGGAACTGAAAAAAGACAGGGATATCCAGTCAGTAGTTCTCGTCCTAAGCGAGAAAACGATGAGTGCCTCTTAAAGATTGCCTCGCACAATGAACTGGAAGGAATTGAAGCCGTGAAGGTTCACAACGGACTGATAACGAGCAAAGTCCCAAAGTGTGATATGAATAACCTCATAGAGACACTTTCGAACATGACCGGCACAAGAGGTGGTTAAGCATGTTTAAGGAATTTGGCCATGATTGTGGTTGGAATATCCAACTGGCTGGAGATATTTCTAGGCAAGGGCACCTAAAAGCACTTCCTTTTTTCATCTTTGCAATGGCAAAGAACGTACAAATCATTTCTTTTTCTGAGTTTTCAGCCTGTGCCTGACGGAAATGAGTTTTCCGAGATAGTGGCTTACAATGCGATGGTGTTTTCGAACACTTTCATAAATGTACGGGCCACAAATGTATGTTTTTCCCTTCTTTATGACCTTGATAAATCGTTTATACATACCAAGGAAAAGGGAAAAGGACACATAAAAACCATTCCAAATTTTCCGAAAAATCAGGAAATCAAAAAGGAGGAAAGAAAAAACAAATCACAACCAACACCACCAATGGCAACCGCTGCCAAAAGAATGACCGCATTCATTCTGTATCAACCTGCAAACGCTTACTGCGCGCAGAAACAAAACCGCATCAAGTAAAGTATCCGGAGATAAACAAATGAAGAAAGAAACTGGAAAGAAAAGCGATGCATACACGCTTTCAAAAACCGTAAACAGCAACAAGGTAACTGACATAACAGGTGAGTTCCGCACCATAAATGCTATGAGAAGCAACAAAGCAAAACTCATCATCAGGCTGCTGATGAACGGGAAAATAATGATGGGTTACGGCGCCCCTAAGAATGTCTTAAACGGGGACCAAAACATCATCATCCTTAAGGACTCGGGAATAATCAGCGAGAATACAAAGCGAAAGCTAAGGCTGTGGAGGAATCCTCAAAAAACAACGAAAGTTGTGACTGTCAGGACAAACGGCAAACCCATGGATCTTGACATCAGTAAATTCCAAAAAACGATTCCAAATATTGGATCAATTGATGGAAATGATAGAAATGCACTCGTTTTGATTTCCAACCCAGGAAACGTGCTGATCCCCAACCCGGACAACAAGCAAGGAACCGACACCATGCACTCATTTTTGTTGCTTGGAGTAAAACAATCAAAGTCGTCTCCCGACGCCCTGCTGAACCTGCTTGGAAGAATAGTGCTTGTAAGGGGACTGCAAACCAACTCACAACTACTTGACATGCTGCATCTTCACAAGAAGAGAATATGCTGGGTTGGAAAAGAAAAAAACGGGGCAACATGCATCATATACACCCACTTGTCATCGGAATTTAACGGACGTGAATAACATGGACAAAACAATACGGCACCAAATCAGGCCCAAGATAGAGAGAATCATCAGGAACAACAGGAAAATACCATTTATGGCATTTTATGACTCGTTCTCAGGTGACCCTCTTGAGCCAATCGTGATAAACTCAAAGAAACTCTGGGAACCACCCACAGTTTCGGACACAAAGGAAACGGAAAGGCAAATCGCCACAAAGATACAGAAATCAATAGACGATAACCTTAACGTGATCTCAGACGTGCTTGATATCAAAATAAAGCAAACCTCAAAAGAGACCGGGGTATACTACTTGCTGTCAAGCGATTGGGATGAAACCATCATCTTGCTCATGGACAGTTCATTCGGCAGGATAGTAATTGCCGTGGCAGGAAAACAAGATGAACTTGCAGCCATAATAAACAAAGTAATCAAAGAGTTCTATTATGCGGAACAAGAGCGCAACGTAATCCTGGTGGCAAACACAAGCGAACCGGACGTAATAAAGATGTTTCAGGACACAACAACACGAACCGTGCCCAACTTGATATTAAAGCTGGGTTTCAGCAAAGGCTAACTTAACTTGGCCTTTATCGGAACGGAACAATCCACGGCAGTTGGACTGCATGCCAGGCAAGCATAAACACTATTTTTCGGGTTCAAATCCCACAACTGCCATCGCTTTGCCAAAGACGATCAGGGTAAAGCAAAAACGCAACCAAAGGAGACAACATAACAAACAACAAAACAGAATTCACCCGGCAGAACACACAGACAACAGAACGTCAAACCCCGTCGCATTTCAGAAATGAGAACGGGAACATTGAGGCAAAGTCATGGAAAAATCAAACAAACCTAAAAAGTTTCAACAAAAGACAGAACAGGCGTTTTTAAACGTGTTTAACAACGCAAGCCGACCACAAGCAGAGCCATATAATGAAAAAACAGACGAAATCCGCCGTTTATAACGTCTTTCGCGCTGTTGGCATTCAGTGCACTGTTTTGCATAATGGGAGCCATTATCTCCGAACCGATCATCATCGGCATGGGGCTGACAGCCACCCTGATATTGTGTTTTCTTCTCAGGAACAAAACATCCATGGAAAGAACACTCAATAAAGGTAAATACATAATGTATGCACTCCTGCTGATGTGGGCAATATGCGGGGCATTAATGATCCTCAACTCCATTAACAACCCCCACAATGGTAACCGGAAACGCCAAACACCGGAAACGCTGAACACAGGGTATTTTGCTTCCCTTTGATTTTTTCCGGAAGCACCCTTGCTTTTTTACCGGATGACAAGTACAGCACAAAGACACCTGACAAGCACAGCATAACGACACAATAAAGAAAACCGACATAACAAAAGGAGAACAAACAAATGAACACAATCAACTCCGGCGGACTGAACCAGCCACACTTTGAACAGTACATTCCATCTGTTGCAAGAATTTTACCTGGAATCGTTGCCACAGAACTAACTGTCAGAAAAGCACCGTGGAACGAACCTGATGCAGTCATATCAAAAATTCTCTCTGATATGATTCTGGAAGCATCAGTGAAACCCATAGCGCGAAAAATTGACCGCCTTGCAGGTTTCAATATCCCCCTACCCACACTGGTCCAAAAACCAGCACATTGGATTACGAAAATCAAGGGGATAACATTTAAGACAAAAACCAGTGCCGACAAGAATTTTCCATTCTGCAGCATTGGCGTTCCAGGTAAAATACTGTCCAAAATTGGTGTGTCGGATACAAACGACAGAATTGTACTGTTTTCAGCAGACAGAACAGCACCTGAAAATGAAAACAAATGGGAATTGCTCCTTATTTAATTTCCTTAAACATTGCATCGGTAAAGGTGGGTTAGTGGCTTTTCTGACCTTTCAGCAGGATCATTCGTACCGCTTCCACTGCCGAAAATGCAAATTAAGGAAAAACTTTTTCCCAACAGTTAAAACCGCAGCCGGCCAACATGCGCCTATTTTTCGGGTTCGAATCCCGCAACTGCAATCACTTTGCAACCGGCAAAGCAAACCAAAAACAGCAACTTGCTGTTAAAAAACAACAGGAGGAAAAATGTTCAAAAAAGACATGAAACGAACTATTTTCAGCTTACTGCTGGAAGTAATAACCGCCATATTAGTCTTTGTAAAGACTAAAATAAAGAACCTCAAGTAACACCGCCCTGCCTCTAGTGCAAACTTTGTTTCCCTTTGATTTTTTCCGGAAACACCCCCTTTTTTTTTCTGCTCTGCACAGGCAAAACATTTCTAAAACCGCAGCCGACCAACACACGCCAGGCATGTGCCACTATTTTTCGGGTTCGAATCCCACAGCTGCAATCGCTTTGCTAACACAAGCACAGCAACCGGCAAAGCAAACCAAAACAGCAAACCATGCTGTTAAAAACCCAGAGGAGTAAAGAATTGAATGACATAACAACAGTTTCCCAATTGCAGACTGCAATGGAAACAAATAAAGACATAACACCGCAAATGACTGACAGAACACCAGCGATGGAAGCATTCTGGAACCTGTTAAACAAAGGGCAGATTCTTCCGTGTGGAGCTCCGACAGAAGAAAAGGGCAACGATCGGTTTGTACTGGTCTTAAGGAATCCCCGGAAACTAACCGAACGAGACTCCAAAAAAACCAAGTCAAAAATGACTGGAATTTGGAGAGAGCACAACGATCCAAAAAGCACGATAAACGTGCAGATTGCAGGGGAAACCCCGGTTAAACTGCGAATCGGAAAAGAACCAGGAATAGTTCCCAACCTAAAAATGGATAAATGGGAAACCAGCCATGAGAACTTGCTTCTCTTATGCAAAAACCCAGACAATCCAAGAAGAACAGCCGGAACAAATTCTTTTTTGCTAATCGAATTTGGCAAAACAAGAACAAAAAACCTGAAACACCACCACAAAAACTCAACTCTCGCAATGTTAATAGGGAGACTTGTAGTGGTTTCAGACATTTCAACCCTGCGTGGCGTCAAGGAACTGGCTGACCAGTTCAAAGAAAAGATAGTCTGGATTGGGAAAAACAAGGCTGGTTACATAGTTGCTTACCTGAACATCAGAACCGTAGCGGAACCGATTAAAGCAACAACAAAATCAAAGGAAGACAATGGCTAACAGAAAGAAAAAAAACCAAAAAGGCGAGGACAAGCCAAAAAAGGGTGAAAACAAGAGGAAGAGAGAACAAACCACCAAACAGAAATTGCAAAAGCTAAAGGAGAAAAAGGCCTAAGACAATTTCAAGCAGTTAAAAAGAAAAGCAGTTGCAGATTCTGCCAAACTGCTGCTCTTTTTTTCTTTTTTTTATTTTTACTAACCAAAACGAACACAATATAGTTCTGTAGTCGACCCACATGCACCGGGCGTGTACCTCTTTTTTCGGGTTCGAATCCCGCAGCTGCAATCGCTCTGCAACCGGCAAAGCAAAACAAAACAGCAGGAACTCGCTGTAAATCTGGAGGAAACCATGTTTAAAAAAACACACATAAATGCAGACTGGCTGCTAAATGCCAAACAAATAGAAAAGGCTGCAAACGGACTTAGGAATTTTGAACCCCTAAGCAATACCACGTCTCCGCAACTACCTAACTTGGTTGAAACAGAAGAAGTCATTGCACAGGCAATGTTCTTTTTCAGAAAACAATTTCTCCCATCAATGGTTAAACAACCTAAGAAACTGGAAAAGCATTTTCAGAGGTCGTATAATTTCGCAGATGACTGTGAAAGAATATTATTCCTGAAAAAAATTGCTCTTAGTACAAACACCCATGGACAAAGTGGGATATTACCCGTTGAAGCTGTTTACCTCTTGGGAAAAGAAAACCCGGTGGAAAGCTTAGATCCTCTCTTGGAAATAATGAACAACAGCAACAACCCCCAGGTAAGAAACGCATCAGCTGCAATCATCACCAAAGTCCTGGAATTCCAAAACAGCAGGATACCTGCAGAAACTACAAAGTAAAGACAAAAAGAAAGCTGCTCAGAACAAATGAAAAGCCGCTTAACAGACAAATCCAAACAAAAATTGGCTTCTTTTTTAACGCCACTACTTTTTTCATCGCTCTCACAACGGCAAAACATGCCAAAATCGCTGAGAGACAACAAGTTTTCCAAGCAGTTGAACCGCACGCAACAAAGCATGCAACACTATTTTTCGGGTTCAAATCCCGCAACTGCCATCGCTCTGCCAAAAAAGCAACCGGCAAAGCAACAAGATACAATACAATAGGATAAAACCAAATGAACAAACAATCAGCAGAACTAAACGAACTTCTGAAAAAGTTCTTCCCTAACATCAACGGGATTCTTGAAGGACTTGAACGAGAAAACTGGTCACAGGAAAGTGCCTTAAGCGCAGTATCAAGCATGCTTTCAAATGGACCTGTTCAGGAACTATTCCAGTTCAAAAGCAGAGTATTCCCCATGTACGTGGAAAACATGGACCCGGAATGGTTCGGAATGCTAACCGCCGTTATTGTAGCGGAAGACATAGAAACGTTCTATATCCTGGGAGCTTTGATGGAGTTTCTCAAAAAAATCGATAGTGGTGCTCTTTCCACTAAAGATGAATTGATGCACGAGTTTTTCGCCATCACAAAAGAACTCACAAAAAATCGGGAAATGAGCAGGTTTGAGGAAATCAGCGTTGTTGTCTGCTGCTCAACAGAAGAAGAGTTAGAAGCAGTAACAACTCAGCTTCGGGCCAACAAACTCTGGCAGAACGCCATAAACTACTTTGATAAAGAAATTTATCCAAAAGTAAAAGCAATTCTGAACCTTGAAAAACCGGTTTTCGGAAGAACTTCCGCTGAATTTTTGGTGACCAACAATCAGGATGATTTCCTGGCTAAATGCAAGGACAAGCCAGTTGTCATAATGCCAAAGCTAAGAAACGAAAACCAGCCTGACTACGAGCAGCTGATAGAAAAACTGCTTGAAAACGGGTGCAAAATAACTGCGCCAACATGGTTAGTAACTTCCCCGAATAACACTCTTCTGGAAAGAAGAATAAAGGCAGTTAAAGAGCTCTCAAAGCAAAGAGACTGGAAAACCGAACTTGTCCTGCACACCGGAGGAATGGGCTTTTTCCCGGATACGAATCTGGAGGAGATTCAATCCACCTTAAGAATCAACGTGGAACGGCAGGGCGTTCTTGAAATGGCCCAGGACATCGCAGACATAACCGGCGGAATAATCATAGTCACAGAAACGACGTAAGCCTCAAAAACTAAATTTGATGGCTATCCGCAGGGAACAGTAAACTAAGTGTGGCTTACTCCCTTGCCACACACTTTTTTTTAAATTAAAAAATGAAAAATAAGTTGCTCAACTCTTACTTTAAAAAGCAAATCACAAGAGGTGAATGAAAATGAAAACCTACTACTGCACACTCAAGATATACTTCATGAGAGACAAACCAGAAATAACTGATGAAGAAATCGAAACCGTGAAAAGAATTTACTTAAAGGAGCTGGAAAAGAAAAAACCCGAGCTGCCAAACCAGGGGGCTCAAGTCACAATCGAAGCCACCACCTGCCAACAGGCGCTCAACACAGCAGCCAACACGTACGAATTCTTAATACCTAAACCAAAATACAACACAACCAACGCAATTTGGGCCCACATAAGAAACTTAAACGAAAAAAACAAAAGCGTTCTGTTTTGGGGGCACATTGTTATCCTAAACAAGAAAAAAGAAGGTTTGAGCACTAGCCATCTTGCCTTGCCGCATGAAGAAGACGAAGAACATTACCTCACTAAATTGGTGAACAAACTCACCAAGTCATTTCTGGATTTGTTTATTGGCCGTACTCCCAGCTCACCGCACAGCGAACACCATCTTCTGATAGAAAGTATGCCCAACAAAGCAAAAACAACCTCACGGATAGAATATGTTGTAAATGAGATAACTAAAAAAATGCCTCCTTTGTTAAAGGAAACGAACAAGGAAGCAAAAACAACAAAACAAGAAACAAGAGGAGAAAAAAAAGCAATGAACCCTTCTCTAAAATACAGCCTTGAGGTTGATTTTACCTCAAAAAACGGAAGCTCCCGCATAAGGTTGTTTGTCCCTGTAACAAACGGCAACAAAACCTACGCTATCCTGCCGGACATACAGACAAAAGCAGACAAAGTGTTGCTGCTCTACCAGGACTTCTCTTCAGGGGAATCAAAGGCAGGGGTGCTTTCAGACGTGCTTGTAACGTCGACATCAACCCAGTTGATCATTGACGGGAAAGAACCGGTAAATGAAGAAAATCCTTTTGGGAGCTGTTCTTCAATTGTAACAGTAAGCTCAACCAGAGAAGAAAACATAATACGTTCGTTGGGAAACGACCCATCAGATTACGAAAAAGACCTTTCAAAGGTCTTGAAAAAGGCGCTTGCTCACCGTTAGTTCGCGGGATGCCTTTGACAATAAAAAGATAGGAGGAAACCATGACATCACTAATCATGAAGGTACCTTCCAAAGACGGTGCCAAAGAACTGCTGGTATTCTGCGGAGAACAAGAAACAACTGACGTGTCGATTGAACTCCAGCAAGGAATACTGTACAAACTCAAAAACGGAGTACTGCTGATTCTCCAGTACCTGCCTATAAACACTTCTGACATCATTGTTGCAAAAGCCGCGGAAATACACTTGTTCCATGGAGAAAGCATCAAGGCAGAACTGGTTGGAAACGCTCCGCTTACCCGAGTATACGCAATCGGGAAAGAACCACTGATAAGGGAACTGAAAAGAATCAAACAGCACACAAGATTCCGCTGGGACGAACAGCGTGCAAGTATGGATCCCGTAAGCAGAATAGAAGTTTAGGAGGAAGAAATGACTGCAAATATCAACGTAAAACTGATGAGAGACGACGAAATCCAAAACGGTGCGTGCCGAATAAGCAAGGCACTGTCAACCGAACTGAGAATAAGTCAGGGTCAGGTAATCGAGATAGCCGGAATCAACAGCAAAAGACGTGCTATAGTTGTCATCTCCGAAGTTTCGGAAGCACCCGGTGATGCAGAAACAAAGCAACTCATCTGGGCAAACAACGAAACAATTCTCAATTCCAATGTGGATTTTGAGGGACGAGCACAGGTGAGCGCGATTCAAAAAGTCCGCGAGGCAAAAGAAATAACCGTGGCACCGTTGAACACTTCCATAATACCATCCCTGCTGGATCAAAACAAGTTCAAAAACAGCGTAACAGGGCGCTTCTTCGCAAAGGGGAACATAATATCAAGCATGGGAAGCTTCAGCGTTGAGGGCTCAGGCACTGATGGGCATGACAACTTCATCGAATACAAGGTAAAAATAGTGTCAACAAAGCCGGATTCATCGGTTCAGGTCACTAAAAAAACCAACATAATATTCAAGGAACCCATACGCGGAGAAATTGACTTTGGAGACATCGGAGGATTGAATAGCCAGATAGAAACAATGCAGGAACTGGTGGAATGGCCGCTTCGCTACCCTGAAATATTCGAGCATTTAGGGCAGGATTCCCCAAAAGGCGTTCTTCTGCACGGTCCGCCCGGAACCGGAAAAACCCATCTGGTAAGAGCAATAGCAAGATCTGCAGATGCTCACTTCATATACGTGAACCCCGGGGAAATCAGCGCTGATCCCACTCAGGCAAAAACCCGCATTGACGAGTTGTTCAACGAAGCAAACAATCACCCTGGCCCGGCAATAATCTTTTTGGACGAAATTGACGCAGTTGCGCCAAAGAGAAGCGAGTTAAGAAACCCAATCTATTCCAGCATAGTGTCGCATCTGCTCACAAAAATAGACGGCATGGAAACCAATTCGCAAATCATGGTGATTGGCGCTACAAACAGCCCAAACAGCATTGATGAAGCCATGCGCAGGCCTGGGCGACTTGACATTGAAATAGAGATCCCATCCCCGGACAAGGAAGGGAGAATGGAAATCCTCGAAATTCATACACGGGGAATGCCGTTTGAGACCTCAAAGCAAAGAATTGACATTCTGGAGCCCATAAGCGAGGCAACTCACGGGTTTGTCGGAGCAGACCTGATGTTTCTCTGCAAATCTGCAGCACTTGCGTGCATAAGACGGAACTGGCTGGACATCGAACTAGACGAAAACGAACACATCCCGCCAAAGGTTCTGCGGACACTGCGGGTGAATCTGGGTGATTTCAAAGAAGCTTTGAAAACAACAACACCCTCTGTTGGCCGGGATATCATCGTGGAGAAACCAGATGTCGACCTGAAAAAAGACATCGGTGGACTGAACGAAGCCAAAAAAGAGCTTTTGGAGACCGTTGTCAGGGCATGGGCAAACAAAGAGGAAATCGCAAGGCTAAACCCCTCAACCAAAATCCCAAGGGGAATCGTATTGCACGGACCCCCGGGAACCGGAAAAACATTCCTTGCAAAAGGACTGGCAAAAGAAATGGGTTTTCATTTGATTGTGGTAAAACCAAGCGACGTCCTGTCAAAATGGCACGGCGAATCCGAAGGTACAATAAGCAAGGTGTTCAGCAAGGCAAAATCACTTGCACCCTGCATCATTGTATTCGAAGAGTTTGAATCACTGGTGCCTGTCCGCGGACAAGCGTCGGATTCTGCCGGGGCTGCAAACAACAGATTAGTGAACCAGATACTCACTGAAATGGATGGTTTTGACAGCCTTACAGACGTCATTGCCATAGCGACAACAAATCGCATTGACATGATTGACCCTGCAGTACTGCGAAGCGGCAGATTTTCTGTAACGATACCTGTATCAGATCCTGACGAAGGCGAAAGAGAAGACATCTTCAGAAAGATCTTCAAGAGCGCCACAATCAAAGACGACATTGATTTCAATGAACTTGCAATGGCAAGCGATGGCCTGAATGGCTCTGACATAAAGGAAGTCCTTGACAGGGCAGTGTACAAAACCATTACCCTCAAAGGAAAGCACATAAAAAAAGAAAGTGTGCTGGCAGCGATAGAAGACATAAAGGAAACAAAGAAGGAAAACTAAGGAACATCAGTTGTTTCTCTTTCCTTTTTTATGTCAAAAAATTAAAAAAACAAAATTTGGAGGCATAAGCAATGAGATCAACATACACAATAAATTTCTTCAGAAACTCTGAAGAGATTAAACTAAATGAACTGGAGAGGATAGCCAAAGAGCTTTCAAATACGACAACATTCAATTGCAAAATTGAAATACACAAAAGCCCGCTTGAAAAAGCAAGGGGTTCAGAACTGAATAGCTCATTCTTTGAGGAAGGCTGCAATCTTGACGATTCTTTTGTCTTTGCGGCATTTGTTGAAGAGAACATGCCCGGTGTTAACACTGACCATATACTGATTGGACAAAGTTCAAGGGGATGCCTGGTCAGGGTAAAAGAAAACAGTGATGCAACAATGCATAACTTACTTCACCAACTCGGGCACGTGTTTGGAATTGAGGACCACTGCACAAAAACAAAGTGCGTAATGTACCCCCTCTACATAAAAGGCGCGGTGGACTTCAAAAACCCTTTCTGCAGCGACGGGAATAGCAGTTGTGGAAGCATAATTGAAGAAGCAGTGTTTCACAAACAGGACCCTGACCACTGGGATAACATTGCCACAGGCAGTTGCGAAAACACAACTTCAGCTCACGAACTGGCCGGAAAACCGCAAATCAAGCACAGCACTCGGAGAGACACAGACTTCCTGAAGAAAATAAAAACACACGTTGAAAGGCCAACTGAAAGAAGCCTCATACAACTACTGGAGGAAACATAATGTTCTTATCCACCCACGCATACCCCGGACATGACTACATACTCCTCAGCATGACAGAGAGTCTTGTGCTTATGATTGCTGTGATAATCTTTAATGCGGTTGTAGCAAGCCTTGTTGTATCACTGAAAAACAAGTACCTTGAAAACAACTACAGGATAAGTGACCTGTCAGAAGACAAAATTGCGGTTTTATTCCTTGTACTTGTAAACACAACAATCATGCTTCTGTTCATCAAAGACGGAACACACAACATCATGCACTTCTGGCCAGGTGACTTTATGAATGCTGTCCTGTTAACTGCCATTGCTGCATTGGGAGCACTGGTAACAGCAAACATATTCCTTGGAACATACAGGTTCACGGAAGCACCCCCGGAAGGCCAACAATCAGTGAAGGCAACCTTCAATTCAGATGACGGGCGACTTCAGATAAACCCACAAAAACCCAAAGAATGGTCAATGGGTTTGTGCGATGCGCCGATAGTAACCAAAGAAGCGCTGAGATCCGCAGCCAGAATAGCAATTGTCGGAGCGATTGTCTTTCTGTTGATGCTCGTGCTATCCAGTTTTAAGGTGTCAATAAGCCGGACAGAATTATCATGCATATTTGGCATGTACCTGGCAGTAGACATTATTCTGGCAATGAGGCTTCAGGCCATACTTGGCAGAAGAAATATGGACGAGCGCTCATTCCTTGCAAAGCCCGAAAACATGTTTTATTACAACCAACAAAAACACTTAAAGCAAAGAGCATCCGGGAAGCAAACCTTTGCAACAACTGACAAAGATAAACTGATATTGCTGATTATGCTATTAATAGGTGGAGGAATTACATCCTTAATCCTATTGATAATAATAATCGGAACGATAACAAGCAGCATCGGTTACTCCATAGCTAACATGAGCGAAAACGACAACTACATGCCACACTTCCTTATTAGTTTGGTGGTCTTCTACCTGTTGTTTTTTTACGGAGAAGATGTCCTTTCCTAACGAGACAAGAAACCAAGAACACACAAAAACAAAGAGAATAGGAGGAATCAAGATGAGTGAACAAGTATACACCTACAACAATCCCTGCGGAGGAATCCCTGCAGAAAAAATGCTTTTAGCATGCACTGCAATTGCTGAAACCTTTGCAAACGGAACAGAAAGCTTTGAGACAGCCATCAACGAAAACAGGAAAAAGCTTTCATGCATCGCAGGAATATCTGTTGAACGGACAGCAGTGCTTAAAGGACTTGTAAAGAACTCGATAAAAGCGCCAGAAAAGGGTGTGAAAAAGGCAGGCAACATCCAAAAGGCGATAATCGAACTGAACCCGAACAAACCCATAAACGCAAAGGCAGGAAAGGGTTCAAGAACAGGAAAAGTTTTCAAACCGCCCGTTACAGTGGTGGCTGAAATGGAAAAAGACAATCCTGAAAGTGCCAAAGTGCAGATAATAATGCCTTTTTCTGCTGAAGACGATTCGGAATGCGACCAACTGGCAAAGGACATAATAAAAGACCTTTATGTCATGGCCACTGGAAAGCACATTACTGACAGTCAGATACAATTCATGGAACCAGCCCCCCTCAACCAAAGTGTGTGCGTGGAATGCGGAGAAAAAACACTCCATATCCACTACTGTCCGCTTTGTGGAAACCGATACTGCTCAAAACACAGGAGCCCGGTAAACCACAGGTGCTGCAATTTGTCTGCAGTAACAAAAGAGCACAAAACAGCAAATCCAAAAGGGACAATCACCAAGGCAGAGGGAACAACCGGCATGGAACACGAATCCACAGCAGGACACGAGCCCACAGCAATAACTGTAGAACGCAGAACGCAAATGTGCGGGTGAACACCCCCTTGAAAAAGGATACCCACCTAATCTGAGGGGTTGGCTTTATTTTTCACGCTGCCCCACGGTTTTTTTATTACCCATGTAACGGCAAAGAAGGCAGAATAATACACATCCCCCTTCACCGTATTGCACAAGCAAAACCCAATTGCATCAGCAGTTGAACCGCACGCAACCGGCGCATGCCCCTATTTTAGGGTTCAAATCCCGCAACTGCCATCGCTTTGCAAACCGGCAAAGCAAACAACGCAAACAGCAAAAATTCGCTGTTAAACAAAGTTTAGAAGTGTAAAAATGGACCGAGAAACCAACACAGTGCACATAAGAACAGCAGTCATAGAAGAAGAGATCAGCACAGATAAAAGACTGATGCTGCATCAGGACACTGAATTCAAGGAAAACATTGCCTGCGCAGGCATAATGTGTGAAGATAGCCTTTGGCATATCAACGCAAAGAACATCGACACAAACGGCGGCGACATCGAGGCATGGAATATTGATGTAAAAGGAAACATCAACACGTGGAACATCCTTGCAGAGGGAAACATCAACGCAGGAGACATCAATGCGGACACCCTCAAAGCAAAGAACATCCTTGCAAGCGACATGAAAGTAAAAGGACCTATTGTCAAGATATACCAAATAAACAAAAGGACAAATTAACGCAAAAAGGAAGATCAACGCAACAAAGATCAAAGAGTGCAAATGAGTACTCCTTGATTAGTAAATGGAAGGGCCGGCTTTATTTTTCACGCTGCCCACTCTCCTTTTACACAGAGGAAAAGATAATGAACAATAAAGACATGGAACAAATCCTGAAACTCATCAAAAAACCCAGGTATAATGGGTGCATAACACGTACGACAGTTATACACATAACTAAACTGTCTGCTCAAAGGATTGATGATGCTGCGCACTGCTTGGAAAAACTTGACATAATCAACATCATTTATGGCAAGCATCACGGAATGAGAACAAGCACCCACTACCAATTGATCAGTTGGGAGGAAGAGATACAGAGATATTTTCATTAACAACCGAAAAAGACAAAGCCACTCGCATCAGCAGTTGAACCGCACGCAACGGAGCATGCACCTATTTTAGGGTTCGAATCCCGCAACTGCAATCGCTTTGCCAACAGCAACCGGCAAAGCAATAAAGACATCGGAGACAACATAATGTCGGAAAAACGACCACCTATGAAAGCAGAATATTGCTTCAGAAGCGATATCAAACCCACCAGCACTCCACAAACGAACATAAGTCAGTACAAGCATGGAGATCAGACACTGGCAATCAACCGTGCCAGAGAAAAAGTGCAGTTAGACACGCAAAGTGTCCTGCACATTGAAAAAATCAATGACACTTTTGTGACATGGTATGTTACACTGGGTGAACATGTTATTACAACAATGGCACCCTGGATCAGCAACACCCAAGCACAAAAAACATTGGTCAACGGATATCTCAACGCCCAAGCATATGACATAAACGGTTGCGGGTATTTTGTATACCTCAACAAAGAGAATAACACCCTTGTTGAAACCAAATACGTGTTCAGGTTTCTCAAAAGACAAAAGAATGACACAGTCACCATAAAAGTGACAAAATTCTCAAAGCCCCACAAGGAGACAATACCAAACAGCATTATGAAAACAAGCGAAACCATAAATGTGGTCCTGCCAAAAGCAAGGGACGAGAACCCGAATCATTTCCCGGAAAGCATACCCCTGTTTTCAAACGGCAGACATACGATCTACCTGGCCTATAACGGCTACAACGGCCCGCATCACAAAACGTACGAATTCGGCTTGTATGTAAAGAGCACCAACGGAAGATGGGCAGCTTTCCAGGTCTTCCAAGCGTCACTCAAGAAGGATAATCCAGAGTGGAAACACTTACACACAAAACTGGAGGGGCACATAAGACTGCGGAAAGACATCCCGCAATCGGTTAAACTCATTGCCAACAGTGCTTTGCCAGCCACCGACCGCAATACTCAGCCACTGGAACTCAATTTCCAGCTCAACAGTGCTGATGAAAGGATCGCCGCAATGACAATCTGGAATGCCAAACCAGAAAATTGCACCTGATCAAGAATGACAAGGACAGGATAAATGCCGGAAAAAGGGCGCACTGGCCCAACAGAAGGAAATCCGGGAAGAAAACTGCACAGCGAAAGCAACATCCAATCCTGCGACACCGTACCAAGACACTCAGTACGGCTAAAAACAGGAAAGCGAATACCACTTGACAATCAAAATCAATGCATCCTGCACATTGACAAGATTGACAACGATGTTTCTCTATTGGAATGGCATGTCAAACTGGATAAAGTGACAAACCCACCAGTAATCATTGATGCTGCAGCATACAGCATAGCTGGCAAAGGGCACTTTAAATGCCTTCTCAAAGCGAATGACGACAGCATTCACACCATCCAGGTTACTTATCTGATTAAGTTCCTGAAAGACAAAAGAAACAGAGTTTACACAAAGTGGGTAAAAACCGTACTCTGGTGGACCAGCGACAATCCGTGACAAAGAAACCAGCAACCGGTTTTGAACAGATCGGTTTCGCGAACGTAACTTAAGCTTCCTTTAATTTTTGGGAAGCACCCCTTCTTTTTTTCTTTTGCCCTATACCAAGACAAGGAAACCAGCAACAGATTGAGATTGACTGAATCCGGATTCATTTAAATAAACCTTTTTTTTGGCAAAAATAAAAAAGGAAAAACATTATTTCCATTAAAACAACATCAACAACCCTTATGATGCACACAATTTACCTGGACACACGTCCAGGCACCGGCACACAGACTCAAACATACAGTTATGTATTTATATGCGTTCAGTTACAATTAATTTGAAGTCATTTGTTTGTTCATCTTCAAGATATGACTAGTTACCTACAAAGTACTACATTATATAAACATATTATACAAACAAACAGCTTGACCAAAAATATAAAAATTCCGGATTACACATAAAGATTGATGAATCTTTTTTGCAAATGTTTATATATGTTAATTGTTTAATATAGTCAACAGTTTAACCGTGAAACAGATGGAAAGAAAAAAAACAGAAGAAGAAGTTGTGTATGACAGCAAAATCAAAACTGTTGAAGAATGTTTGTACTACCCTGACACAGGTAAAACAATCATGAAATTCAAGTATTACAAAAACGGTAAAAAAATAGGTGAAAAAACAATTGAACTATAAGAGGTGAGGAAATGGCAATAGAAGAACTATACTTACTGGGTGGAGGCGCGTTATTGTTATTGGGAATATCTTATTATTACATCAAATCAAAATCAGCCAACAAGTCAAAAGCAGATCCTCTTGTGATACAGTTTTACACTGAAAACGAAGACAAAATCGTCAAAACAATGGATGGCCTCAACTGTATTACAAAAAGGAACTACGGGCAAAAACTCTCCCCTGAAATAGAAGAACACCCGACCGTTTCCTCAATCGCGAGAATGATGGCAGAAAGCATAAACAGCCAGGCCGGAGACAACTCATTAAAGGCGTTCCAGATTCTTGAAGAAAACAAACCGAGAACACTTGCCCAGACAGAAGCACTGAAAACCTACTTCAAGACAAAGGAAAAATACTACGAAGCCCTTGCAAAAAACGGAGTGGTAGTCAACCCCGACCAGGAACTTTAAACGTGAAGCAAAATGCTCGGAATCAACTTTCACGAAGACATCGTCACTTTCCCAATATGGAGTTCCGGGGAAAAAACAATCCGACTGCTTAGCCGCGGCATCAAATACTTCAAAATAAAAAGCATTGCAAACGAGCACAGCGACCTGATTCAAAGCGTAAGCAAATTCAAAAACGCGTCTTTTGGAATAATTGTCAACAAAACAGAAAAAAAATTTGATTCCTACTTGTTTACTGCGGGAAACGTAACAAACAATAATCAAATGCCTGAAAAAATAAAGACAAACCTTCACATTTACGAGCAGACATTCATTTCAACACTCAAGGGATTTGACCTTGAACCGGTAAAAGACACGGAAATCAAAGACGTTTTTTTCGCACCGCTTGGCGGAACACCCTCGTCAATCGATATAAAAAAAGAAGTCATTGTTGAATCAGGCACAGACAAATTCAAAATAATGGCAGGAAAACTTGAATTCACAGAAACATTCCAGGAAACCGAACACATTTTAATGGAAGAAAAACTAAACGATTTTTTTGACAACATAGTTCCACTTGACATAAACTTTTCTTACATCGGAAGCGTAAGCCCGTGCGAAGACGGGTTCAAGTTCACAGCCTACCTAATCGTCAGGAAAAAAATAGACTCAACAGACGACAACTCAATAGTCTCTGACAAGCTTTCCCTTGTGAAAATGCTCAAAAACTCCTTCGGCTCAGAAAACGTAACATTCAAACTCAACACAAAAAAGTACCTTGAAGAAGCACTTTACACCCTGACAAACACCGACACGGTTATCTCAAAAGACCACGCAAAAAACCTGCTGATTCTCCCCGGCTTCATCAAAGAACGCGGATCCGACCACTTCAAATCAATCGGGGAAAAAGAAACGCAAGGAGACATTCCTATCGGGCACATCCTTTCAAACGGCAAAAGAGTGCATGAATTCGGACTCAACCCCTCTGAATTACTGCGCCACACCTACATTTGCGGAAGCAGCGGTTCAGGAAAGACAATCGCCTGCAAGCACATTGTAATGAACGCAATAAACGCCGGATACAAAGTACTGCTGCTGGACTTAAGCAAAAGAAGCTACCGTGACTTAATCAACATGGGTTACGATTTCAAGACATTCACGCCCGGAAGAAGCGTCGCGCCTTTTCAGACAAATTTTTTGAGCCCGCCGACAGGAGTGGAACCCGCAGAATGGGCAAAAGCATGGGCAGACGTCTTCACCGAGTCATGGGGAATCGGTGAAGGAGGCCACTCAATAGTATTGAACCTGATAAAAGACCTCTACGAATCAAGAGGAATATTTAACGGAAGCACAGATTACCCAAACATACTTGACTTCAAAAAAGCAATTGAAGCATATGAAAAAATACTCGAGGGCCGTGAATCAGAATGGACAAAATCAGTCAAAAGAGCAGTGAACGTGTTAACATTCAAGTCAAGCAGTGAAATGTACAGCCACGAAGGCTACCCGCTTGAAAAACTGCTTAATCAAAACACGCTGATGGAGCTTGACTCGCTTGGAGAATACGAAAAAAGATACTTTGTAAACAACCTGTTGTTCTGGATATACAAATACCTCCTCAACAAAGAAAAAACAGATAAACTGCGCCTGCTTGTGGTCATAGAAGAAGCGCACAACATCTTCAACCAGAAAAACTTAATGGACAAAGAATCCATTCTCGACCAGCTTTTCAGGCAGATCCGCGAACTCGGGGTAGGGTTTATCACAATTGACCAGTCGCCTGCAAAATTCAGCAAAGTGGTCCTGGAAAACACATATACCAAAATAGCGCTCACCCTCTCTTACCGCGACAACATTGACGTGGTTGCAAAATCCATGGGGTTCTCAAGAGAACAAACCGACCTTTTAAACAAACTGGACATAAGCGAAGCAATCGTAAACCTTTCAGGGCGCATAATCAACCCGTTCCTCATAAGCATCGACAACATTGAATCACACACCATAAACGACGAATTTATCGCAAGAAAATTCAAATTCGACGGGCTTGACAAATACTTACAACTCGACAAGGCAAACGAAAAAATGGAAAAAATTCCCAGCACTGAAGCAAAAATCCACTCAAGCCTGAAAGACATCTTGTTTGACCCCCACCACCTCGCAATAGTCAAGAAAAAAATATCAAAAATGACCCCTGAAATGAACAATGTTTTCACGGCAGTCGGAAACGGAGAAGTGCTAACTGAAAAAGACAACATGAAAACAGGCATTTCAAAAGACGACTTTTCAGCCGCCTTGACACAACTCATAAACCTTGGATTTGTAAGATTCAAAAAAACAAATGCAAACAACTTCATTTACTTCCTTGCACCCGAAGGCGAAGCAGCTTACGGCGTGCTGTTTGGCATGAAACTCTACGAAGAGGAAATTCTAGTGCAGGCAGAAGGAGAAATGAAACAAAAAATAGACCTATCACGCCTAAATCATACACTGAAAGAACTTGCATTAAATAAAAAAGAAATCTGGATATTTGCAGACGACGCAAACCTGTCAAACCGGGCAATCCAGGAAGCGGCAAAATTCAACTTCAACGAAAACATAGAACTGGAAATAAACATACAATGCAATGACGTGCACAGGAATTTCCTGTTCAAATAACTGTTATCAGGTCAATGGTGCTTTTTTTTGGAAAAAAAATAAAAAGGAAAAACTTTATTTCCCTTAAAGAAAAAGTTAAACAAAATTCGGTTAACGTTAAACAAAATTCAGCTTAATCAGCCACTCTTCTTCTGGAATCAGCATATTTCGCCGGATTTATTCCCCTTGCTTTCATTTGCTGCGCCAGTTTTCCTGTTATGATTATTTTTGATTTTTGCAGTTCTGTTATGTCTTGTGCGCCTGCGCAGTACATGGCTATTTTGAGTGTTTTTTCAAATGAGTCAACGAGTTGTTCAAGTGATTTTTCTCCCTTGGTTGCTGCGTGCAATACCGGCAGTGCCATGCCGCATGTCGTCGCGCCGAGTGCTATTGCCTTTGCGCCGTCGAGTCCCGTGCGTATTCCGCCTGTTGCAATTACAGGAAGGTTTGTTTCTGCGCATTCTGCAACACTCAAGGAGGTTGGAATTCCCCATTCCCTGAACAAACTCAATGATTCAGAGTCGTTTCTTCTAAGACCTTCAATTGCTGTCCATGAAGTTCCCCCCGAACCCCCGACATCTATTCCATTTATGTCAGCCTCTTCTTTTAACCTGAACGCTGTTTCTCTTGAGATCCCTTCCCCGACCTGTTTTGCAATAACCGGAAAACCACTGCCGCAAACTGTTTTTATTGCGTCGAGCACTCCTGAAAAGTTTGTGTCCCCCTCGGGCTGAACCGCTTCCTGCAACGGGTTCAGGTGAACACACAAGCCGTCTGCTCCTATTTTTGAAATCGCGTCGGTTATTGCTTCTTTGGAGTATTCTTTGAGCTGAAACGCGCCAATATTCCCAAATAAAGGCACTGTCGGTGCAACATCGCGCACCGCGTATGTATAAGTTACTGAGTCATCTTCTATCATTGCGCGCTGGGAGCCAATCCCAATCGGAATCCCTTTTTTTTCCGCAACGCTTGCAATTGTCCTGTTTATTTTGAGACTATCCTTGTGACCTCCGGTTATTGCCGTAAACATCAACGGAAGATTGATTTTTTTTCCGAAAAAATCAAGTGAAGTGTTTATTTTGTCCAGGTCAATTTCGGGAAGCGACTCGTGCACAAATTCAATGTCTTCAAAGCCGGTCGCGGTTTTTTTAAACTCAACGTCTTTGTTGAGGCATATTTCTATGTGGCTTAGCTTTCTTTTTTGCGTGCTCATCTTTTCACTTCCTACTATTCCTTACTAACCATGCCCCTGCTATCCATTACCCCTGGTTTGTTGCCCTTAAGTAATTATGTGTGTCCCGTATGCCCTGCCTGTTACAAGCACGTCTTCAAGGCGCTTTGGGTGCGAGCCGTTTATAACATGCATGTCAAGGCCTGAGTCAAAGTACTCAAGTATGCGTTTTATTTTCCCTTTCATTCCGCCTGTCACATCAGTTGAGTTAGAGCCTGAAAGGCATTGGAAAACCGATTCTATATTTTTCAGGTTTATTTCTTCTATCATTTTTGCACCCGCGTTAATAAACGGGTTCCCTGTGAATACCCCGTCCACATTACTTACGTAAACAAGCTTTCCTGTGCCAAGCTTTTTTGCAATGTACGGCACTATCACATCACCGGATATCACTGACCCCTTGAGTTGCGAGTCGTAGACCATGTCACCGTACAACACGGGAATAAACCCCTCGTCAAAAAGATTAAACACTTGCGTTCCGTGAAATGATGTTATTTGCTTTGATTTTTGCTCTATTATGCTTATCGGCGCCATCATGACTGCGGGCAAATTATTTTCAATGAGGGAATCACACACTATTGTGCTCAGTTTTGAAACTGAATTGTGGGTTATTGCCATTCCCATAAAGTCCTTTTTTGAAGAAATGCCATTGTTTATGTCATACTTTGTTACCGGGGCGTGGCCAAACGAACCTACGCCGTGCACAATCACCAACTTGAAATTTTTTCGCTTTCTTGCGTCTGCAATCGCCTTTGAAATCACGCTGATTGCATCCTTGTTTACTTCCATGTACCCTGATTTGTTTGTAATTGCGCTTCCGCCGATTTTCACAACAACTAAATCGGAAGCGTTTTGTTTGTCTTCAGTATTCAATTAATCACCTGTGTTTTTCCATCTTTTGTAGATGTCATTTTTTATTTCAAGACAGTCAAGTATTTTGCCGACCACAAAATTTGTGATATCATCAACGCTTTTGGGATTTGTGTAAAATCCGGGCACGGGCGGAAGAATTATCGCCCCTGCGCGACTGCATTTAAGCATGTTTTCTATTTGAATCTGGTCAAGCGGGGTTTCGCGCGGCACAATCACAAGCGGTTTTTTGCACCTCATGAATATGTGAGCGCATCTTGTAATAAGGTTATTTTCAAACCCGTGTGCAATCGAGGAAAGCGTTTTCATTGAACACGGCACTACAACCATCGCGTCGCAAAGGTTTGAGCTGCTTGACACGGTTGCATCCATTTGTTTTTCAGAGTAGTTGAAGTTTCCTTTCATGGACTTGGCAGAATCGCCTTTTATTTCAATGGCAGTGACTTTTTTCGCGGACTCACTCAGTATGACATGCACTTCGCATGTCTTTTTAAGCTCGTCAATGAGTTTTTTTGCAAGGACTACTCCGCTTGCTCCTGTTACCCCGACTATTATTTTCATTTTTTTCACTTGCCGACTTATTTACCTGCAGTATTCACTTTCTTATTACTTCCCCTGCGTCTGCATTTACTTCAAGAACATCCCCTGAGTTTATTTTTGAAGTGTCGATTTTGTCAACGCACGGTATTGCTGAAAGTATTGCTCCAGTTGCAACGATTGTTTCGCATTCGTCGTTTAAGATTGCTTTTGGTGCCGTTCCTTCTTTTTTCATCTGGTAAAGCACATATGAACCAACAGTGCTTCCTTTGCCAAACGGGAACACCAGTATTTTTCCTGAAACGCACTGTCCTTTTATGTCACTGTCCTGTTGCGTGATTATCCCTGTTTTCGGGTCTATTCCCCCAAGCGGCGAAATCGGTTTCCTTGAAACAACTGCGACTCCGTTTACGATTCCTTTTTCTACTGTTCTTCCGGTCAGTTTCATTTCGAATACCTCTCTATCAGGTTTTTCACGCTGTCAAATTCTACTTTTTGGCCGTTGAATGACGGCAGGTAGTTTGCCGCTTTTCCTGAGTTGGTGGCGGTTTTCCTGAAGCCGATCTCGTGTATCGGCGATACCACCATGCATGTGTCACACACAAGCTTTGCGCCGGATTCCTCTATTTTTTTAGTGTAGCCCATCCTGTCGGAAAGGGCTTTCATTGCAATTGAAGTGCATACCCACATTTCTTTTTCAAGTCGTTTGCCGTCAAGCATTTCCGAAATGCTTCCAAGCTCTGTTATTGAACAGTGCGGGCAGCCGATTGCTATCAGATCAACGTCTTCTTTCGTTGTGGTAAGTTCTTCAAAAGCATTTTTCAGGTCTTTTTGTTCAACAGTGTGTGTTTGAAACCCTTCTTTTACAGGCATTGTTTTGATTGCCTCGGGTGTGATCCCCTCTACATGGTACAATGCAACCGCCCCGCTTGCCGCTGCCGCTGCCCCGAGCATTTTCAACTGATTGATTGTTGCTTTTTTTATTCCTTTTATCGCCGGCACTTTTTTTCCCGCGATTTTTCCGACTATGTGTCCAAGCGCCCCAAAGTCCGCGGGTTCAACCAAATCCGCGCTGACTTCAATCAACACTTCCGCCACGCGGTTTTCATCAAGATGTTTTCCGTAGCAGGGTGTTTTCCCGATGATTGCGGCCGCAAGCGCTGAAGGCCCCCCCTCGCGGTTTGTCCTTGCCCCTGCAACGCTGTTTGCAAACGATACTGCCGAGGATTCCGACCACGCAAGGTGCGACCCGAACAAAGGTGGGTTTCCTGCCAGGTAAGGCGTGCAGGTTGACGCTGTAACCACCCCGAGTTTCCTGAACGCTTCAACTATTTCAACTTGTTTTTTTGCAAATTCTTCAGGAACGTTCATTTCCCTGTGGTTTTTCAAGTCCATTCCCGCCGGGTTCATAAAACACGGAACGCGAACCCTTGCCCCTTCGTCTGCAAACCCCTCCAAAAATTCCAGTCCTGCGTCCCCGATTGTTTTATAGGATACTCCTGCGGCTTGAGCGGATTGTATTTCCACCATTTTTTCAGCGCCGTAAATGTCTCCGAGGCGCACGAGAAGATTCATGGCTTTCCTTGCGGTTTCGCCGAATTCACCTTCAAGCATTTTTTCTTCTTCTTTTGTCAAGTACATTGTTTCCCCCGCTTTCGGTCAATTATTTTCTCACGTTACAGGTAGTCATTTAAATTTATTTTGTCTTCTCCCGGAACTTTCACCTGCATAAAGTGTTCTTCCGGAAGCTTGAACGGCCGCGTTGCATCTATTATCCATTTTGTCATCGTGCCTTCTTCCATGTTCTGGCTGGGATCAAGAGAGCTTCCTTTCGCGTGAGGCACTATCACCACGTCGCGGTCTGCCTGCACCCTGGTGGTTATTGCCCATTCCACCTGAACCGGGTCGGTTATGTCAATATCTTCATCCACTATTACCACTCTTTTCATTGACGGATGCGCTGCCAACGCAGCCATTCCCGCGTTTTTGCCATCTCCCTCGTTTCTCACTTTTATGGATACGACGCCGTGCAGCCACGAGCACCCTCCTTCTGTCAGAACCACGTTTTTGACATGCGGAATTGTGTTTGAGACTATTTTGTGGATTCTCGGCTCCTGCGGAACCCCCATCAATATGCGGTGCTCTGTTCCTCCCGGAAGGATGTTTTGATAAAGCGCGTCTTTTCTCATGAAAAGTTCTTCGACTTCAAGAAGCGGCTCTTTCCTCACAAGGTCCCATGTCCCGCTCAGGTCTACGAACGGCCCTTCGTCTTCAAGCCTGTCAGGGTAAATACTTGCCTTGAATACGACTTCCGCGCTTGAAGGCACGGGAATGTCCCCTACTTTGGCTGCCTTGAAGTTGCCGTCAAGAAGCGAGTTTGCAAGTTTGAATTCATCCATTCCAAGGTTGTATGAAGTGGCGGCAGCTGCTTCTATTGCCGGGTGAACTCCGAAAAACACTGCAACAGGCACTTTTTCATTATATTTTTTCATTATTGTATAAAGGTGGCGTTTTGTGATTCGGATTGAGAATCTGTTGTCTCCAAGGTACATCATCCTGTGAAACGAAACGTTTGGAACTTTGGTTTCAGGGTCAATAACAGAAACAATGCTTGCAGAGGTGTATGTACGTTCTTCTTTTTCATAAAACTTTGTGAGGGGCAGGTGTTTTATAAGATCTGGACTCTTGAATGATTTTTCCTCAAATGTCCCTTTTTCAAACTTGTATCCAAAGGATTCATAGTCAGCCATCGCTTTTGATATCTTTGAAATGATATCCTGACGCGTTCCGCCAAGCGCCTCGCCCAAGAGATCTCTTGAACTTGCAATGCCGCTTACCACTTTTACGTCATCATACCCTTTTACGTTTTCAAACACGGATATTTTTCCTTCGGTTTTTGTCATGAGGGCCGCTATTTCGTACTCGCTTGAGACCGGTTTTTTTACCCTGATTACCCTGTCTTTTTTTTCCTGTTCGCTTATAAATCCACGAAGTCCCATTGTTTTCACCTACAAAACGGTTTTGAAAGCCAAAAGCCAGACACACAAATAAAAAGTAACGCAGTGTGTTTTTCACAAACCGGTTAGACCTTGTTTTGCCTGTTAAAACAACTCATGCAGAATATAATAAGTTTCACTTCAAAAAACAGTATTTTCAGACAATTATCTGACAAATTGTGAAAATCGCAAATCAATCGTTTTCACGCTTGTTGTCGCTGGCGGGACCGATTGCGGTTTTTATCGGTGTTCCTCCAGCAGAAATTATCGCATCAGATATTTTGTCAACGTCACTTTCCTTTACAAGCGCAATCATGCAGCCGCCGTCTCCGCCCCCGGTGAGTTTTGCTCCAAGCGCTCCTGCTTTGCGGGCCGCAAACACAAGGTTTTCAAGCTCAATGCAGCTTACTCCAAGAGAATTCAAAAGGCCGTGGCTTAAATCCATTAAAAACCCGAGCTTTTTCAGGTCACTTTCTTCCATTGCTTCTTCTGCTTCAAGCATTATTTTTTCCGCTTCAAGTAAAATTTCTTTTTTTTGGCTTATGATCGGCTTGATCCTGTGCGGGTGGCTGTCCATTAACTGTCGAACAAACGACACGGTTTTTTTTGTGGAGCCATGTTTTCCGGTGTAGCCGATGACCAGATGCAGTGTTGTCTTCAGTTCAAGAGGGATTATCTTGTCCGGTTTTTCAAAATGAATCACTCCCCCGGAGCCGGATATGGTAGTGTCAACCCCGGAGGGGTTGCCGTGGATTATTTTTTCCACTTCGTGAGCGTGTTTTTGCATGTCAAACCCGCTTTGGTCAATGCCGTACTCTTTTGAGAGCGCCAAAAGCAATGCAACTGCAAGCGCGGCGCTTGACCCGAGTCCCGAGCCCATTGGAAAATCCGACCAAACCCTGATTTTTAAACCTGTTGGATTGTGCAGTTTCCATATCTCGCGAATGCATCCTTTTATGGCTTCAATGCTCGTGTCTCCTTTTTCCTGAACTTCTTCAAAGGAAAAGATTTTGCTTTCAATATTTATGTCAGGAGCAGTTATTTCAACTCTGTCGCCGGAAACTATTTCAACCACTGCGTGAGTTTTTTTGTCTATCGCTGACGCTATTGCCGGTGTTCCATACACCACAGAGTGTTCTCCGAACAAAATGACTTTTCCGGGCGCTGAAGCTTTTGAAACCATGCAATCACAATTGAGTTTTCAGTTAATTTTGTGTTTTTGTTGAGTGTGTCAACTGATTAACACTTTGTCCCAGACTAAATAAATAGTTTGCATTAACAGGTCTGCATTAAAGGACTTGCATTGAATGCATTTATCCAGAAAACACATTATTTGTTCCGTTTATCAGTTTGCTCATTTGACAAACATTTTTTCAGCAACTTTTTTGATTTCTGCCGCGCTTTCAACTGTTGCGCTCGGGGGATTTCCAAAAAACGTTTGAGGCACGTCTGACCTTACAAAAATAGTTTTCATTCCAACGTTTGCTGCACCAACTATATCTACTGCATAGTTGTCTCCGACCATCACTGAATGGCCTGGTTTTGCGTTGAATTGCTTCAGTGCATTTTCAAAAAACTGCTTTGACGGCTTTCCTATTACCCTGAAGCCACAACCGCACACATTGTCTATCATCCCAGCAATTGAACCTGGTCCAAGCACTTTGCCGTTTTCAGCCAAACCCCACTTGTCTCCCTCAATCAAAACAAGTTCAGCCCCCAAAAACACTGCCTGAAACACCTTGTTCATATTGTTCCATGTCATGTCTGGGTAAAACGCTAACAGAACCATGTCGCATTCTTGCAGTTCAACAAAAGAAAATCCTTCTTTTTCAAATTCTTTTTTCACTTTTTCCCTGCAAAAAAAACAGACTTTTTTATCTTTTGCCTCTCCTGAAAGAAATCTTTTTGCCGAGTCAAGCACGCTGCAAAACTGCGAGACATCCACCTTGAATCCGTCAGACAAAAACTGTTTGCAGTATTCTTGTTTTGTTTTTCTGACTGAGTTTGATAATAAAACCGCATTGAATTTATTCTGAACACTGTTAAACGCTTCAACTGCTCCCGGGAGAATTTCCCCGCTTGAGTAAAGCACTCCGTCAATGTCAAAAAATATTGTTTTTTTCAATTTATCCCTCTTTTGCGTGCAAATAATACAAAAATCACCCTTAAAATACAAAAACTATCATTAAGTAACAATTAACGAATCATAAATAATTACTTATGCATACAACTGCTGCAAACACCCAGACAAACAAAAAAATCAGTAAAACGCAATCGAAGCGTACCCAACAACGTTTGACTCGTCTTGTGTAACTTGTGCTGAAGTAGAGTATTTCAAGAGTTTTGATTTTTTCGCACCGTCAAGCCTTGCAAATTCACAGGCAGTGACCATCGGGCCAACCCCGCACGCAGTGACGTTGTTTTGGAGCACGTAGTCATAAAATTCGTTTGTCTTAAAATCAAGAAGATAGTTTATTGCTTCAATGTCTTTTTTCTCAGCGACTTGTTTTGGAACGAAGTGTGAAAAGTCACTGCTTGCAATTACCTGAAGGTTTACCTTGAGGTCTTTTGAAACTTTGTGCAGGATTCCTGCAAGTTCTGTTGATACTTCAATGCTTTGGTCGTTTAAAAGCAATGCTACAAAATTGAAGTCCTTGAAACAGTATTGAAGAAACGGAATTTGCACTTCAAGCGAGTGTTCTATTGAGTGCTGTTGTTCGTTTGCAGAGATTATGTCAAAGTTTTCCGCAAGGTAGTTTGAAAAAGAAGCGTTGATGTTTGCCGACCCCAACGGAGTCAGCCACTGGGAAGACGCAGAAACTACAACGTGTCCGTTTCCCCTGCCATGGTTTGGCCCTATCAAAACAAAGGTGTCGCGCTTGGATTCCCCTGCAAGCGCTGAAAATGAATGGGCTGCAACCCTGCCACTGTAAAGATATCCTGCGTGGGGGCTGATAACTACCTTGGCTTGTGTTTTTGATTTGTGGTTCAGTTTAAGGTTTTCAAGTTCAAAACAAGTCCTGATTTGCTTCAAAAGCATTTCCGGAGCTGATTCGTAAAACATTCCCTGTACGCACGGTTGCCTTATCATTTTTTTCACTTATTTTTTTCACTTGGCTGCCTGGATTGAAACGTTTATCACGGCTTCCATTCAAAGTCTTCAACTGTTGATGAAAACGATTCGTCGTCTGCCAGCCCTTTCAGTTTCATTATTTCTTTTGTAAGCACCCAGTAAACAAGCGCGATTGATTTTCTTCCCTTGTTGTTTGCAGGAATAACCAAGTCAACGTTTTTTACCAGGTTGTTTGTGTCGCATATTGCAATTATGGGTATTCTTTGCTGGGTCGCTTCTTTCACTGCCTGCTTGTCTGCTATCGGGTCAGTGACCATGAGTATTTTCGGTTCCGAAAATTCCCTTATTTTCGGGTTTGTGAGGCTTCCCGGAACAAATCGCTTTTCCATGAACTTGAACCCGGTTAACTTTGAGAACATTTTGATTGCGTCTTTTCCGTAAAGCCTTCCTGATACCACGAGAACTTCTTCCGGTGAATAAGTTGAAAGAAGTTTTGCGGCCATTTTTATTCTTTCCTCTATCTTCTGCACGTCAAGAACATGCAGTCCGTCTTGTCTGGACTTGTAGATGTATTTTCTCATGTCCCCTGTCTTAAACTTTGAACCGATGTGAACACCGCTTTTAAGGTACACGTCAACGTCGTTTATAGCTGAAGTCGGCTGCGTTTCAGATGTTTCCTGCGCTCCTTGTGTTTCTTGTGTATCATTTGTTATTTCGTCACTCATATAACCACCGTTAATTTTGCTTTTGTTTTTTCTTCTATCCTGATTAATTCGTTTAATTTGCTTATCCGCTCTCCTCCGACAACACCTGTCTTTATGAACGGCGCATTGAGTCCTGCTGCCAGGTGTGCTATTGTGTCGTCGGTTGTTTCGCCTGAACGGTGCGATATGACCGGAACCAACTTGTTTTTTTGCGCAAGCCGCACTGCGTCAATTGCTTTTGAAATGTTTCCTATTTGGTTCGGCTTGATTATCAATGAATTGCATGCGCCGATTTCAATTCCTTTTTCAAGGCGCGAAACGTTTGTCACAAACAGGTCATCTCCGCAGAGAAGTGTTTTTGAAGCTGTTTGTTTCGTGAGGTCTGCAAACCCTTCAAAGTCGTTTTCTTCCAGGGGATCCTCAACGTACGCGAGTTCGAACCTGTCAATTGTTTCGCATACAAACGAAATCATTTCTTCTTTGTTCATCTGTTTTCCGTCAACAGTATAAGTGCTTGTTTTTGAGTCAAAGAGCTCGCTTGCCGCAATATCCACTCCGACTCTCACTTTTATTCCGGTTTCGTCAAATACTTGATTTGCGCAGTCATACACCAGTGAAAGCGCCTCAGCCGAACTGGCCGAAACGGTCCAGCCCCCTTCATCGCTTTTGCAGAACACGACTTTTTTGTCTTTTAATCTTGACTTGATTTTTGCGTGCACTAAAGCGTTTGTTTTGCATGCTGATTCAAAGGTTTTTGCCCCTGTCGGAACAACAAGAAGTTCCTGAAAATCCATTGCTTCCGGTGCTGCGTGTGCACCCCCTCCAAAGACGTTCCCAAGCGGGATTGGAAGCGTGGGGGAGCCAAGCAACTCAAAGCGTTGTTTTTCTTCTGTCATTGCCTGTGCTTTGAGCGCTGCAAACGATGCGGACGTGGAAACAGCACCCCCGACTTTTGAAAAGTTCGTTGTGCCGTCTGCTTTTGCAATGATATCATCTGCTTCCTGAAACGTTGTTGAGCCGGGCAAAAGCTGCGATATTAAGTTGTTTGCGTCTTTAACAAGTTGCGGAACGGGTTTCGGTGCAAATACTGCTTCAAAGCTCCCTGAACTTGCACCAGTGGGACTTGATCCGATAGCAATTCCTTTTTTTGTGTGCAGTTCGCACTCGCAAGTAATGTTTCCCCGCGAGTTCAAAATTTCCCGAAACTTTGCCTTGGTTATCAAATTTCCACCTGTATTGCGCTTTACTTTTTTAACTTACACTACATTACTGCACCAAGCAACATGAAAAATTCATGCAGTGCTTTTGGATTCTTTCTGTTCAGTTGTTTTTTCAATGTCCTTTTCCTGTTTCGCTCCAGCTGGTTTTCTGTGCTTTACATCTATCGGTGTCGCGCCTTCCTGAAATTCATACACTGCTATTTTAAGCGAGTCCCACATTCCTTTCGGGAGCTTCACGAGCACTGGCGCCCCCATAGATATCTGAAGCGCTCTTGCGCTTATTATTCTTGCCTTTTCGTATTTTGAAACTGAAATCATGCAATCACTCCATTATTTTAATGCCCTCTTGTGGTGGGGCCGCCGCGATTTGAACGCGGGTTTCTACCTCCCCGAGGTAGGGGGATGGACCAAACTACCCTACGGCCCCCCACTATATCGTAAACGGAAGTATTTCATCCAACAGATCAACGTGAGAGAAAATTGTTTTTCTGCAGCAGTACCTCTCTACTTTGAGGTCGTCAAGAACTGCTTTTGCTTCTTCGCCTTCATTTACTCTTCTTTTGTATTCTTCATATATTGCGGAAACTGGTTTTCCGCATGAAAAACATCTTACCGGAATCATCATTTTTGAATCACCTGTATGACTTTTGATATTTTGACCTTGCACCTGGACCAAGTTGCTTTTTTGACTCTTTTCTTCGCGGGTCATCAACAAGCATTGACCTGTCAATTGTTTTTATTTTTTCTTCCAGTTCCTCTGATTTCGAGTATGCAACTATTGCTTTTGTTATCGATGTCCTGATTGCTTCCGCCTGACCCATGACCCCTCCTCCTTTGACAGATATTTTTATGTCAACGGTGTCTTTTATGGGCCCGACAACTGAAAGAGGTTCAATTACAAACTCCCGCATCATTTTTGGTTCAAAAAGTTCTATTGGAACGGAATTTATTCTTATTTTCCCTGTTCCGGCTTTAATCGAAGCCCTTGCAATCGCTGTTTTTCTTTTTCCTTTTGAAAGCAGTGTTTCGTTTTTTGCTTTGGATTTTTTTGTTGTTTTTTTTGCTGCTGCCATGTAATTCACCTAAATTTTTGCCCCGAGTTTTTTTGAAAGTCGCGCGACAGTAATGTGTTTTGAATCGCCTGTGAATTCAGCTTCTTTTACTGTAATTGCTTTTGAGGATTCGAATTCTTTCGGAACATTCATGTATACCATCAGGTTTTTGAATGCTTTTTGCCCCCTGGCCTGCCTCACCGGAAGCATTCCGCGCACGGTTCTTCTTACAAGCATGTCCGGCATTCTTGGAAAATGCGGCCCTTTTAACGGATTTGACAAATCCGCCCTGTCAACTCTTTGCTTGTAGTTTGCGTAGATTTGCTTTTCACTGCCGACTATAATCACTTTTTCAGCGTTTATGATGTCGATTTTTTTTCCTTTAAGCAATTCTTCTGCGACTTTGCTTGCAAGCCTTCCTAAAATAAGATTTTTTCCGTTTATAACTGTCATTTTATCCACCCCGTTATCCCATTATCCTGACTCCTTTTCCGGAGGGGTTTTTTGAAACCAGTTCTTCAATCACCAGGGTTTTTCCACCTGCTGCGGCTATCTTTTCAATTGCGGTTTTTGAGAACATCGGTGCTGCCACTGTAACCTCATGGTCAATGTGACCGTGCCCGAGGACTTTTCCCGGAACAACCACAGTGTCTTTTTTGCTTGTGTATTTTGATATCTTGTCAATGTTGACTTCAACCCTGTTTCTTCTGGGTGCTGATATCTTGTCGGCAACTGTTTTCCACACGGGTACCTTGTTTTCTTTGCTTTGTTTTTCAAGAAAGACAATGGTGTCTTTCAGGACTGAATTTGTCGGTCCGGTTAGTTTACTCATTTTTTATTCCTCCTACTTCGTGGTTTCCCTCGCAGGGTTTTCTTTTTAAACATCTTTGCTGCTTTGTGCTTTTCAACAACGTAATTTTTTGAAAAATCCACATGCGGGAGGCCGGATTCGAACCGGCGAAAGCACTACACTACTAGGCCCTCAACCTAGCCCCTTTAACCCAAGGCAGTAAGGTTTACTGCGCTTGATTGGCCGCTTGGGAACCCCCGCTTATTTTTTTTCAAGCTTTTTTTGAAGTTCGTCTGCTTCTTCAGTCAGTATTGCTGTTGACTGCAAAAGCATATCTTTTGTTGCAATTGAACCGTGTGATTCTACTCTAACTATGAAATCCGAGTCGCTTTTGTTGATTCTGATAATACCTTCGCTTTTTTCAACGCATTCATTGCACAAGTCACACTTTTGCGGTTCCTTGAGTTCAATTCCTTTTGAACCCTCTGAAAGCAGGCCTTTGGGGCACGACTTTATGATCTCTCCTGCGTTTTCAATTTTTCCAAGTATTTCAAGTTCCGGAAACTGCGAGTATGCAACGATTCCAGGCGTCCATTTTGCGTGTTCTTTTCCGCTTCCAAGAACTGCCCTGATTTCCATGCGCACTCTCTGGAATTCAGACTTGAGCTTGATTATTGGTATTGTTTCAAACGCAACGCTTGCTTTGGGGTCGGAAAACCTTAAGTCGCTTGAGTAAACTGTTTTTGGCCCCTGTTGGTCAAGTTCTATTGTTATGCTGCACTTTCCGCATTTTCCGCCGCAGCATTTGTCCGGTTCCACAAGAGATTCCAAATCCCCTTTCAGGGGTATGAGCGCAAGCCTGTGCGCAAGGTACTCATCCTGCATTGCGGAAGTGTTTTCGTAAACGTCAACTTCTTCAATTGCAAGAGTTTTCACTTTGCTTAACGCGTTTCTTCTGATTGCGTTCAAAAAAGCTTCGTTTGAGCCCTTCAGGACAAACTTAAGATTTTCGTTGTTTGATTCCAGTAGTTCAAGGTTCATGTTTACACCCTTCTTCCTCTTCTTCCGCCTTTTTTCTTGCAGCCGTCGTGTGGCACCGGCGTGACGTCATCGATTCTTCCGATTCTCAAACCCGCTCTTGTCAGTGCACGAATTGACGCCTGTGCTCCCGGACCCGGGTTTCTTTGCCTTATTCCGCCTGTTGCGCGAACCATTATGTGGACTCCTTCAAAACCTCTTTCTTTCAGTTTTTCAGCGCAAAGCTGTGCTGCCTGCATTGCTGCGTATGGGGACGATTCGTCTTTGCTGGTTTTCACTACTTGACCGCCTGACACAAGCGCAACTGTTTCTGCTCCCGTGAGATCTGTTACATGAATTATGGTGTTGTTTTTTGAAGCAAAAATGTGTGCAACACCCCATTTTGGCTTTTTTGACACTTTTCTTGCAACTGCTTCTTCTCCGGCAACATTTGTTTCAGGTGGTGCAACATTTGTTTCAGGTGGTATCGCCTGTTTTTCATCTGTTTTTGCTTCCTTTTCACCTGTCTTGACTTCTTTTTCACCTTCGTGTTTAGTTGTTGCTGTTTCTTTGGTTTCAGAAACGCTTGATGTTTTTTCTTTTTCAGGTGTTTTTGTTTCCGATTCGTCTTTCACTTCAGTTTTTTCCTCAACAGAGTCATCTTTCTTTTCAACAGTATCTTCAACTGCTTTTTTTGCTTCAATGTCAGCGTCGCTGTTTTTGGTTTCTTCTTTTGGCATTTACTCACCTGCCCCTTTAGTTACTGTTTCAGGCTTTTCTGCCGGTTTTGTTTCCTTCGGTTCCTCTTTCACTTCTTCCTTCACTTCCTCTTTGACCGCTTCCTTCGGCTCTTCCTTCACTTCCCCTTTAATCGCTTCCTTCGGCTCTTCCTTCACTTCCCCTTTGACCGCTTCCTTCGGTTCCTCTTTGACCGCTTCCTTCGGCTCTTCCTTCACTTCTTCCTTGACCTCTTCCTTCTTTGCTGTTTCTTTGCCTTCTTCTAATTTCTGAATCTTTTCAGCGTCCTTTTTTTCTCTCAAGTCAAGCCCTTCCAAGTTGTCGACCTCAATAAGATCGGATTCTTCTCTTAAGTCCGGAACTCTTTTGTAGTACTCAATTTTTTCTGTTTCACCAGTGGTTACAACATAACTTGGCGAGGTTATTTTTCTTCCGTTCACGGCAATGTTTCCGTGGATAATAAACTGCCTTGCCTGTTTCTGCGTGTTTGCCATGCCTCTTTTGTAAACCACTGTCTGAAGCCTTCTTTCAAGAAAGTCCTCTACTTTCAGGCCGAGAATATCATCAAGGGTTGCTCCTTCTTTTAGAATGTTCAGTCTTTTGAGCTTTTCAATTATTTCCTTTGATTCTTTCATGCCCTGATCAGTGTGCAACGCAAGAAGCCTTCTTGCCTGCTGCCTGTAGTTCCTGAGAGTGGTGTGTGCTTTCCAGATTTCTCTCTTGCTCTTAAGGCCGTATGCTGACTTAATTTCACTTTCCATTTTCAGCCTCACGCTGTCATACGGTTTTTTTGGAGTTTCATAAAGTTTCCTGCTAAATTGTGGACTTCCCATTAAAAATCACCTGATAAGTTATTTTTTCTTCCTCTTAACGCCCAGAGTAGTTCCTTTCCTGTGAGTGCTTCTGGTTCTTTGACCGCGCACAGGGAGGTTTCTTTCATGCCTTATTCCCCTGTAAGCCCTGATTCCACGCAGTCTGCTGACGTCTTCCATTTTTGAAAACTGCAGGTCTGCCTCGGTCAAGTGGTTGTCTTTCCCATCTGCAAGGTCTTTTCTTCGGTTTGCCGCAAATGACGGCACTCCGAATTCAATCGGCTTTTTGATAATTTGCTCTATTTTCTCAATTTCTGAATCGCTAAGCAGACCAATCTTTGTGCCTGGCTTGATTGCAAACTTTTCTTCAGCGCACATTGCTATCGCTCTTGACATCTGCTGGCCGATCCCTTTTATCTCGCTTAAACCCAGCATAATGGTTTTTTCACCGTTTATGTCTTTTCCTCCGACTCGAACTACTGATAAAACTTCATCTTTGGTCATTTATTCACCTTTAGCTAATCAAACAATATTATCGCATTTATCACGTAAAATCATAACACGTCGGGGCTGGGATTCGAACCCAGGTAGGCCAGTGGCCTACTAGCTCCCCAGTAACTAAAATTCCAGGCTAGCGCGTTAGTCCGCTCTGCCACCCCGACTCCAAATAAGCCCGGCACCGTTACATTATCCAAATTATTTAAAATTATTTAAAAACAAAGCGTTACATAAATAAAGCAATATAACTGTTGATTTTTATTTATAAATACTTTTCACTATTTTCCGTTTTTTTGCCTTGTTTTGCTCTTTTTTTCACTATTTTTTGCCTCCGCCCCATAAACGCGGGTATGTTCCAACTTTCATTATAACCTTTTTTGTTTCAATCACTGGTCCTTTTGCAGCTTCAGCCATTTTTTTCGAGTTCAGCACGGCTTTCCCTATTGCAACAAGCTCGTTTTTTTCAGTGACTACTGCAACGCTTCTTTCCGGTTCAAGGTCATCTGTAATTTTGATTAGCCCGGGTGCCATAAGGTCTGCCCCGTGGCAAAGCGCATCAACTGCGGAATCACGGACCCACGCTTTCGGCATGTTCAAAACCGCATGTTCAGCGCTCAAAAGCACTTTCCTAAGCAAAGTTTCGTCTCCTTTTTCGTCAAAAACCACTTTTGCGTCCATGAGCTCCTGCATTGACACAATGTTTTTTTCACTGAAAGAGCCTGTTTTTGTTCTTCGAAGCTCGCGCATGTGAGCCCCGCACCCAAGCGCCTCACCCATGTCAACACAAAGGTTTCGAATGTATGTGCCTGCCTCGCATGACACTTTGAAAAGCACAAGCCTTTCTTGTTTTTCAATGATCTCAATGCTGTATATCTTTCTTATGCGAAGAACTCTCCTGACTGCTGATTTAACAGGCGGCCTCTGGTAAATTCTCCCCGTAAACTCATCTGCAACTAATTTTATGTCTTTGAGCTGTGCATTGTCCGAGTGCAGCTGCATTACACAGACGTATTCTTTTGGAGAGCCACTCAACAGGTCCATGACTCTTGCGCCTTTGTTTACTCCCATCGGAAGCACGCCTGTGACGCGGGGGTCAAGTGTTCCGCCGTGGCCGACTTTTTTCACGCCAAGTATCTTTTTTACCCATGATGATACTTCGTGGGATGACGGTCCAGGCGGCTTGTCAATGTTTATGACGCTGCATTCGAAAAGCTCTTTTATCGGCTTTTGCAATTCACTGCCGTTGCTCTTGCCTGGCAAAAAATCATTGTCTTTTGCAGAGACAATTGCTGGTTTTTTTGACTGCGGCAGAACTTCCACCTCAGTTTATTTTTTCAACTATCTGTTCCGGCGTGTTTAATTCTGAAACGTCTATTTTTTGGTTTGTGGGCTCCAGGTGAGAAATGTTACATTTTCTTTTTTTCACGTTTTTGCCTACAATCGTGACATTTTTTGAATCATCTACACTTACTACAACGCATTTTTCACCTGCTTCTCTTCCAACAGTCTTTATGCAAACGCGCCCTGTTTCAATTACTGCCATAATACTTCACCTTTGTCATTAATTTGAAAATTTATTTCTTTGTCATTAATTTGAAAACTTACTGCCCTGTTAAATTTATTCCTGCTGATGACTTATTCCTGCTGTCGATTTACTCCTGTCCTGCAAGGAGTTTTGCTGCAGAAACAATTATCCCGCTTACTTGTTCCGCGCTCCATTTTTGCGTGTTTATCACAAGGTCATAGTGGGAGAATTCCCAAAAATCAACCCCGTAAATTTCCTGAATCCTTTCCTTGAAAACGGTGTCGCGGTTAGTGATGTATTCAACGCTTTTCTCTATTGCAACGCCATCTCTCTTGCTTACGCGTTTTGCGCGTTCTTCAAGGGGAGCATGCAAAAACACTTTCAAGTCCGCCTCCGGAACATTTATCCCTGAAAGCATTGATACAAGCACGCAGTTTCCTTTTGATGCTTCTTTTTTTTGCCATTCGTCAAGCATTTTATCCCATTCGTCTGAGTTTGAAGCGTGCTTTTTTTCAAACTCCAGGACATCGTCAAAGCCGTTTTCCTTGGCCAGTGTTTTCATCGTGGATTTCAAAAGCTTAAGATTCATCTTTTCAGATACTATTTCTGCTGCGGAGTCTTTTCCGGAGCAGGCGTTGCCTGAAATCGTGACGATCATTTTACCACCGCTTCAACATATCCACTTTATCTTGCTGTCCAGCATATCCAGTTTATTTTACCGCTGCTTTAACGTATTTCCTCTGCGATATTGAAACCTCATCAATTGAAAGCGTTTCGCTTTTTACCATAGCTGCTTTTTCCATGACTGTTTTAGAGCATTTTGCGCAGAGTTCTCCTGCGAATTTTCTTTCAGGCCTTTTCTGCGTTTTTGAAAGTTTTGCAACTTCGCTTGGTCTTTTTCCGTGCGGAACCCCGCTCAGTTTGCCTTTGCATAACGCGCAGTGATGCGAGGATGGTTTTTTTGCCTTGTATTTTACTTTTGTATTTCCACCCGGAACTTTTACGAATATTTTTTTCTTTGAACCTGATCTGTTTTTGGGCTCTGTCATTTTTTCACCCCGAATTTAATATTTGCTGTCAGTTTGTTTCCGGTAATTCCAAAAATAAACCCTACAAGGATATACAATGGAAGCCAGCCGAACTCAAACCCGACAAGCGGAAACGAAAACGGCAACCGAAGCATCAGAGTTTCAGCTCCTACGTTTGCTTTTGGGTCGCTGTTTTGTGTTATTGATTTTACCAGTACTCTTGTGTTAAACACGTCTTTTGATTCATTGACTGCCAACGCAAATGATTGCGTTTCATTGCCTTGAACTGCTTCAAGCATTACTCTGGTTGGTACCTGTTCTTCTTGCTCTGCTTTTCCTTCTTCTTTCACAAAGTCAACGGCTCTTATTGTGACGTCTCCCAAGGAAAGGGTTTGTCCTGCCTGAAGGTCTGCAAACGGGTGGTACATTGAACCCATGAACATGAAAAGGGGAAAAATTGCAATGAGTATCACTATCATGTAGCTCATTGAGCCCTTCATTACTTCCGCAAATTCCCTCATTATCTCCTGTTGCGCTTTTTCCATTTCACTTATTTTTGCCTTGTCTTTTGACTTGAGGGCAGCATCCATTTCTTTCTGGTGGTTGCGTGATTTTTCCTGCATTGCCTTCATTCTTTCCTGGTCAACAAATTTTTTGTTCAAAAGAATGGAAACAATCGTTACAGCTATTGCTATTGCACTAACCATGTAAAACGCATTGTAATTCAAGACCTCAATTCCGAAAAAAGTCATTTCAACACCTCTTTGAACTCCCGCACTGCGGATTCAAGTTCTCCGTCACCGTTTTTGATGATCTTTATTCTTGCCCCGCTCAGTACAGAACACACCGACGCGTACATCCTGTTGAATTCCTGGTGCTCTTTTACGTTTGTTTCAAAGGAATATCCTCTTTTGCGGCTTTTGTCTGCATTCCTTCTCGCAGTTATCTCTTCCGGAGTGGCTTCTATTATCACAATCAAGTTGGGTGTCAGGCGGTCAATTATCCACTGGGGAAATCCTGGGTAAAAGCCGGTAGGTGTCATCAGGGACAAGTGTGTGTCGACGATTATTCGCCCTTTTTCCTGCGCAAGTTTTTCAGCGGTTTTTTTCTGGTAAACAATATAGTCATCCTGAGACACTTTTGCCCGTATCTCGTCGCGGTTTTCAATCAAGCCGTCTGCTTTGAGCAATTCTGCAATCACTGTTCCAAAAGTCACTATCTTTATGTCCGTATCTTCTGTTGCTTTTTCTGCAACAGTTGACTTTCCGCTTCCGGAAACTCCGGAAAGTATTATTACCTCATTTACTTTGCCTGGTTCGCTCATTTTTTGCCCCCACCCATGAATTTCGCAATCAACGGGTGTGATTCAGTCAGCTGTTCCTGCGCAATCTCTTCGTAAAGCCTGTACACGATTCCAACTGTAAGAAGTATCCCTGTCCCGGTTCCAAGTGCACCTGTAAGGTCTGCAAACGCTGCCAAAAGCCCGACAAATGCAGAACCAAGAATGGTGATTTGCGGGATGTACTTGTTCAACACTCGTTCAATGACTCTGGGATCGCGCCTGAAACCGGGTATCTGCAGTCCGGCTCCCTGTATTTGCTGCGCGACGTTTCGGGATCCCTGCCCGGCCATTTCTATCCACAGCCTTCCAAAAACCATGCATGTAAAAATCATGATAAGGGCATAAACGATTATGTGAAGTATCATGTCCGGCCTGCTCAAAAGCATCACAACGTCAGTCGGGGTGCCAAGCGCGCCGTATGGTGCAGACACATAGTATGCGAGGCCTCCGATGGCTTGTCCGCCTGAATTAAAAACCCCGAAAATCTGGGTAATCAGATTTACTTCTTTTCCTGCAAAATCCCATATAAGGTGACCCCAAAGCATCACGTTCGCAAACAACGCGCTTGCAAGGATAACCGGAATGTTTGAGACATAAAGGAACTTGAGCGGGTATCTCCCCCCAAACCCCCTTGCTCTCACAGTTGTTATGGGAACGTCAACGTGCATTCCTTCCGCGTAAACAACCATGAGGAAGACGATTATCATGAAAAATATCGGCAACAGTGAAACAAATACGGGCGTGCCCTGTATCAACTGCAGTATAAAGTTCGGGAGCAACCCTGCAACTTCGCCTTCCACTCCTGTCCCAAAGAAACTGAATGTCCGCACTGCAACAGCACCCATCACCCCCCCTGCAATGAATATTGATATTCCTGAACCCATTCCGTATTTTGAGACCACTTCATCCAGATACATTAAGAGAATTGAACCAAAGGCGATTTGAAGTGCTAAAAATATACTGAAAGGCATGAAACCCAAAAACAACCCTTCAATAGGTGAAATAAACCCTGTCATGACATAGATTGCCGCTTCAAAAAAACTGAGTAATATTGCAAGGATTTTTTGCCACCCCATGAAAATAGCTTTGTCCGCGGGATTGCTTAAGTCAACTTTGATTATTTCAGAACCCACAAGCAACTGCAGAAAAATTGATGCAAGAACGATTGGTCCGATACCTACTGTAACCAATGTGCCGATTTTTGAAGCAAGTATTAACTGGAGCTGTGCAAAGCTTTGCTCGCTTGATGAACTCATCCCGACAAGAGCAATTTCCCCCATTACAAAGAAAATGACAAGTGCAAGAAGTGTCCACATTATTCTTTTCTTGAATACCGGCTTTGTTTTCGGGGACCTGACTTCTGGCAAAACATTTATGACACTTTGAATTGCCGCGCCAAAAATCGATCCCAAAGCATTTAGACTCATTAACTATTCCACCTTTAATGTTTTTTCAAAAGCAGCTTTAACATATTTACATCAATTAATATTTACATCAGTTGATATCTGCATCAATTACAATAATAATAAATGCATTTATAAAATTACTGGATTTATGCTTTTTCCTGTGCAAGAGGCTTTTCCAAAGGCGCCTTGTTTTCAGATTCTCTAACAACTTGGCCTTTCGCCGAAATTATTTTTTCAGCTGCTTTTTTTGAAACATTTTCGCTTATAAGTTTGATTTTGTTGACAACTCTTCCTGAACCAAGCACTTTTCCGATTCCAAGGGCGTTTGCGTCAACCACAAAAAATCCATCTGCCTGCACAGCTTTTCCTGCTTCGACCAGTTTGTTCACTGACTGGTCTATTGTGCCTATGTTTATTGTTTTAAGGCCAGCTGTCATTTTGCTTTGGTGCTTTTTTGAGAAATGATCTTTTTCGTGTTTTATAAAGTAAGTAAACTTGTGCTTGTGGCTTCCGGCGTTACCGCGCCCCCCGTGGCAACCCGCACCCCTGTGATGCTTTGTGTCCCCTTTTCCACACAGCCTGCTTCCGCGCTGTTTTCTTATTTTTCTGTTAGTTCTGACAACCATTTCTTCACCGACATAAATCCATAATAAATTAACAATTATTCATAACAAATTAAAAATCAGTTTTTAACTGATGCAAATATTAAATCATTTTCAAGATAATTTCGTTTATTTTTTCGTTCCTGTTTCCAAGTGCCCCGCCGGTCACAAATGGTTTTTTCGTTGATTTGTATCCTTTTTTCGGCGGGCTAAGCCGGAAAACTCTTTTTATTTTGAATTCTTTGAAATTTTTTCCTTCAAGAACCTGTTTTGCAATTTCGTTTATTTTCGGAAGCTTTTGCTTTTCAAGCTCTTTTTCAGTTACTTTGGCGTCTCCGGAAAATTTGCCTCTTTTTTCAATGAGCCTGATAAGAGTTGCTTCGTCAATGGCTCCCCATGTGATGTAATCTTTTGCTTTTTGGATCATGCCTTTGTTTTCGCTTGTGTCCTCAATAAGCACGCAGTGATTTATTCTTGTCAGGTTCATCAGTTTCATGGTGTCCACTATGTTTTTTCTGACTTTGACGTTTCCTCTTACTTTGATTACTGCTAGTTTCATGAAATCACGCTTTGTTCTTTTTTTTATTCTTTGACTCCGACTTTTTCAAGTCTTTTTGAAGTGACTTTTATTTTCATTGTGTTGCTTAAGGCGTCAACGACTGCCGCGGCAAAATTGATTGTCGTCCTTGTTTTTCCGCTGGCTCTGACCCAGACATCCTGTATTCCCGCAAGCCTCAACACCGCTTTTGCGTTTTCCCCTGCAACAAGGCCTGTTCCTTTCGGAGCCGGCAGGAGAGTTACTCTTGAAGAGCCTTGTTTCCCGCTGATTTGAATTGGAATCGAGTGGTTTGAACCACACACGCATTCCCATGAACCGCATCCGCGCCTCAACCTGACAAGGTTGAGTTTTGCCTGTCTTATTGCCTTGTTTATCGCAACCGGGACTTCCTTGTATTTTCCTTTTCCGAAACCGACATGGCCGTCTTTGTCACCGACTACTGCACTTACTCTCCAGGTTATCTTGTTTCCGGAGTCTGTTACACGCACGTTTCGTTTTATGTCAAGGACTTCGTCTTCAATTTCCGGCAAAAGTTTGTTTACAATCTCCGGTTCAAGGATTACCTGCCCTGAATCAAATATCTGGTCAATTGAAGTGATATCCCCCCTCACTACTTTCTTGCCTAGTTCTGTTTTCGGAATCCATTCTTCTTCAATTCTTTGAGGCGGCCTTCTTTGTGACTGGCCCCTGCCTCGTCTTGCGTTGCCTGACATCATTTCTTTTCACCTTCTTTTGAAGCGGCTTGCTCTATTTTTTTCTTTGTTTCCAAGAAATGCTCCGGTAATTTTGAAATGTCAAGCCCTCGTTTCACATACCCTGAAAATCTTTTTTCAAGTTCTTTTTTGTCAAGACCTGACGCGTAATCTGCAAGTATTTTTCCTGTTATTTTTTCCTTTGTCGGCATTATTTCTTCGTCACCGGCTGGAATTTCAACACCGGCGTCAATTGCTCCCTTGAGTGCAGCGTAAAACGCGGCGCCTTTTGTGGGGCTTCGAAGCCCGAGGTCAAAAATTGCTTCCTTGACTTTTAAGTTGATTGCCCGCAGTCCTGCAAGGTATCCTGTAAGGTAAGCGCTTGAGGTGTTTCCAGTGTGTCCCATCCACCCAAGTTTTACCAGATTTTTTGAGTGGGCTGCCGCAACAACAACATCCCCTTCAACGCGATAGTCTATGAATTGCGCTGACACATTGTTTGAAGTGATTCTTACAACAAACCTTGGTTTTTTTGACTTGATCTGGGAAAGCCTTTTCTTGTAATTGGTCTTTTTTTGCCTTCTTCGGCTGAACTGCACTGTGTAAGTTGACTTTGTAGCCATCACTTTCCCTCCATGTAACCTTTGTCACTTGCATATTGCCTTATGTGTTGCCTGCTCCTGAAAAAACCGCCTTTTATTTTGCGGTATATTTCACGGTGCGGTCCGACACCAATGCCGTTTTCTTTCATTGCAATAAGCTCTTTTCTTTGCGCCCTTACTTTCTTTATCCACGCTGACTTCTTGCCTACTCTTGCGCCTTTTGTTCCTTTTCTTGAACCAAGCCCTCTTCTCTGGCCTGATTTTTTTTTCTGGTGCACTGCTCTGGCACGGCCTCTGCTCACACCTGTTTCAGGTCTTTTTGTTATTGCGTTGTGGGCGATTAAGACGCGCATGTCTTCGCGTGTCATTGCCTGTGAAACGTCTTCAATGTCTTCCGGGCTGATCCTGACTTTGTTTTTCCCGACCTTAAGGACTTTTGAAGCTAATTTTTTTGCCATTTTAAGATTCATTAAAATCACCGGCGTTAAGTACTCTGACACCCAATTCTTTTGCTTTGCGCACAATGTCTATTCTTTTCTTTTTTCCAACCGTTCCTGCAATCCGTATGACATTTATCTCCTTGTCAAGGCCTTCCGCTTCACTGGGGTTTGAAACAAGCACTTCGCATTTTCCGCTCGGGTGAAGACCCCGAATGCTTGCCTTGGTTCCATAGCCTATTTTTGGCATGGCTCCTTTTCCGACTACTCCTTCCCTTCTCTTGTTGTATATTCCCCTGGGTTTTCTCCAGCCTTTTCCTTTGAGTTTTTTTGTGTAATGCTCGTTTCTTTTGAATTGCTTCAAGGCCATGTCAGTCACCTTTTGATGTAATGTAAATCCCGTCCTGGAATACCCGCGAATCAAACTTTGTTATTCTTGTTGCCTGCTCGATGTTTGCTGCGGTCTGGCTCACAAGCTCGCGGTCTGTTCCGCTTACTTCAATGTCCTGTCCTTTTACTTGGACTTTTGCGCCTTCTATTATCTTTGAAGACCTCGGGGATTTCGCCCCAAGAAAGTTGTCAATCCTGACTGTGTTTCCTTCAACTTTTACAGTCATCGGAAAGTGAGAGTAAACTACTTTCAGCTTGTAGGTGAATCCGTCTGTTACGCCGCGCACCATATTATTGAAGTGCGCAAAAACAGTACCCACCATCGCTTTTGTTTTTCTTCTTGATGTCTTGCCGACGACTGTGAATAAATCGCCTTCAACTTTCATGATTAAGTCATTTGACATAATTTCCTTTGAGAGTGTTCCTTTGGGCCCGCTGACTTCAATGTTGCAGCCGTCAAGCTTTACATTTACTTCTTCAGGTATTTTTGCTTCCCGCTGCGCAATTTCACTCATTTCATACACCTCAATAAATGTAAGCCAAAAGCCTTCCGCCGTTACCCAGCTTTACTGCTTCTTCGTGTGACATGACTCCTTTTGACGTTGACACAATCATAAGACCAAAGTCTCTTGCAGGAAGGTATCTTTTCTCGTATTTTTCAAAACCGTCTTTTTTCACTGCAAATCTTGGTTTTATGGAACCGCATTTGTTGATCTGGCCAATCAGTTTAACTTCAAAAAAACCGCCTCTGCCGTCGTCAACCAGTTTGAAATCCCCGATGTATTCGTTACTCTGCATAACTTTTAGAACTTCCTGGATGAGTTTTGAGGCCGGTTTTATAATGCAAGTGTTTTTCCCCACGTTTTCGTGAGTTCTGATGTTATTCATTGCATTTGAGAGCGGATCATTTAATGACATTTTATTCACCTCAGTACTTTGAGAACCCCAGTTCTTCAGCAACGTCTCTAAAGCATCGCCTGCATACAGACAAACCGTACTTTCTGATCAGTCCGCGGGAAGTGCCGCAAAACCTGCACTTGCGGGCCCCTGTACCTTTTTTTTCCATTATTCTGCGAGTCACTGGCCCACCTCACTTTCTTCGTTTCCAAATACCTTAATGTTAAATTCTTTTGAAATAAATTCAATTGCGTCTTCTTTTGTGACCAAGTGTTTTTTTCCGATTTTTGAAGACAACCTTTTTCTTTTAATGGCATAACCGGGCCTTTCAAGAGTCACTGCCACTTCAAAACCCATTATCCCTATTTTCGGATCGTATTTTACGCCCGGGAAGTAAAGGTATTCTTCCACTCCAAAGGAAAAGTTTCCCTGGTTGTCAAAACTTTTCTCGCTGACTCTTTCTTCAATTGCGGTAAATGCTTTTTTAAGGAAGTCTTTTGCTTCTTCCCCCCTCATGGTAACTTTAACACCAATCGGAAGCCCTGGCCTGAGGCCCCATTTGGGCTGCCTTACTTTTGAAACCGTTTCAATGGATTTTCTTTCTGTGAGTTTTTCTATAAGGATTTTTGCTTTTTCAAGCTTGTCACCTGCTTCTCCAGCGCCGATGTTGACCGTGACTTTTTCCACCCTTACATTTCTCATGGGGTTCATCCCATCTCCTCCCTGATATTGATTTTTGACTTTTGGTCACCGATTATGAAAACGTTTGCCTTGCGAGTCTGGAACATTTCTCCTTCGTGTTCCATTTCAACAAGCGATGCCCTGGCTTGCGTTCCCGGAACAATCAGTTTCACGGTTGCTACTTTTCCGGCGTGTTTTCCTTTTACGACATATCCGGTGTTTCCTTCTTTGAAAGCATAGTGTCCGACAATTTTTTGCTTCGGGACTTCAAGAAGCACCACGTCGTTTACCTTGAAGCTTTCGTCTTCAACAACCATGTTTCTCCCGTCGTGAAAATTAAGCTGGGTTTTTTTCCCTTTAAGCGTTGTTTTTTCTGTTATTTTGCAAAGTTTTGATTTCTTTTCACTTGTTTTGATCGGCTGCGGGCTAATCCTTCCTTTGATGTCAAGGACAATCCTGTAAACCTGTTTCAGTTCAGGGATTTCAACTATGTCCATCAGACCGACCGGGAAACCTGTTTCTTTTATTGGTTTTCCGTTGACAATCACGTTTCCTTTTGAAAGAATATGTTTTACTTCTTTTTGGCTGTTTGCAATGTTAAGAATGTCCCTCATGAGTACTGAAATCGGTATTGCCATCTCTTTGGGGTGCGGTCCCGGTGTTACTTTTTTCACCCAAAAATCCTGTTTTCTTTTAATGTGCCATGATCTTGGCGCTGAAATTGATTTTTGGTGTGTTCTGTTTCCTTTGCCGGCCATTCAATTCACCCCTTAAACCTTTTTGCGTCTGTTTTGTCAAGCGCTTTTACAACCAAGTTTGATGCCTTCACAGGCACTGGTGAATCGCTTGCGTCACCTTTTTTCACGGTCACGCCTTCAACATAAACTTGTCCTTTTGAGCGGTTTATCCTTGTAACATTTCCTTCTTTGTTTTTGTGAGTGCCCCGCACGAGTTTTACGGTGTCGCCTGTTTTAAGAGTAACTGTCCGTTTTTTTGTCTCTTCGCGAAGCTCTTTTGAAAGATTTGAACGCACGTACCTTTTTGTCTGGTGCAGTTTCTGATTGAAGAAATTTTTTCTTTGCTTTCTTGGTTGCTTGCTTGCTGGCATGTTATCTCCTCATATGATACTTGATGCAATTCCTGCAACTTTCGGCCATTTTTCGGCTACTTCTTTTGCCACAACGCCCTTTATTTCAGTTCCTTTCGGCATCCCTGACTCGTTTACGAGCACGGCTGCATTGTCTTCAAATTTTACCCGAAGCCCGTCCGGTCTTCTGAATGATTGTTTTTGCCTGATGATAACCGCCATCTCAACGGTTTTTCTTACATCCGGCCTTCCTTTTTTGACTGTTACGATTACAATGTCGCCTATTCCTGCTGAGGGAAACTGATCTTTCCTTCCCTTGTACCTGACAACACCAATTACCTCAATTACTTTCGCTCCGCTGTTGTCATCGCAGTGCAGTTGTGCACCTACAGGTATGCATTTTGGAACTGATGCGCTTATCGCTTTTCCAAGATTTGATATTTTTTTGCGTTTTCTTGGCATTTAATCGACCTTAAATCTTTTTCATGACAACAAAGCTTTTCGTTTTGCTGAGTTTTCTGCACTCCGCAATCAAAACCTTGTCATCCGCATTAATTTCAACACAGTCCGGAACGTGTGCTTTTATCCTTGATCTCCTTCTTTCCTGCCTCTCGTATTTCTTGTCCTTGATAAGGTAAGAAATCTCAATCACGGCTGTTTTTTTCATTTTTGCGGAAACTACTTTTCCTTCAATCATGCTTCCCCTGACTGAAAGGGTGCCATGATACGGGCAGTTTTTGTCTTCGCAAACCTCTTTTGCCATGATATTTCCTCCAGTATTTTTTTATCCGCTCTTCCGGTTTGTATTCAATGTCAGAGCCCTTTAATTCAACGCAACCGCCTGTTAGCAGAAGCGAGATAATAATCCCTTTTTTTGCTATTCGTTTCTCATTTCCTGAATTGTCTTCTATTACGATGGTGTGTTCTGTTTCGTCAACAATTTTTCCGCTTAAGCCAATGTTGCGCCTTGGAACACCGCCGGTTATTTTTACTTCAAGCCCTATGAGCTCATGAGCAAGAACATTCCACGCAGTGATATTTTTGTCTGGTTTTTTATTTTCAAAAGCAAGGTTTTTGCTTTTAGACGACATCAATTAACTCCTCAGGGAAGTTGTTTTTGATAAGTATTTCTTTTACTTTTGAACTGTGGTTTCCCTGCAGCTCTATCCTGTCCTCTTTTACTGTTCCACCGCATGCAAGCTTTCTTTTTAGCTCTTTGCAAATTTCCTCGATGTCTGTTTGCTTGTCAAACCCGTTTACTTGAGTCACAAATTTTCTGAACTTTCGTCTGGTGACTTTTATTTTTATTTTTTGCGACTCTTTGGCTATTTGCACGCAAACACACAGGTCTTTGGGCAGTCCACAAGTGGGACATATTTCTTGCATTTTGATTTTACCTCCAATCAACTAATGTCATTTCAAATTTCATCTTAAACTACTGTTAAAATCATTTTCACTTTTTTGCTTTTGGTTTTTCAGTTGAACTTACTGGTTTCTTGTCAGCAACCTTTGCTTTGACCGCTGTCTTTGCAACGTTTTTTGTTTTCTCGGCAGGAACTGCTGTTGCTTTTGTTGTTTTTTTCGTTGCTGTTTTTTTTGAAACTTTTTCTGTTTTTGCTTCAGCTTCCTTAGTTCTTGTTTTTGCCTTGACGGTTGTCTTTTTGGCCTCTTTTTTAACTTCTCTGACTGCGGCCCCTTTTTTGGTCGCTTTTTCTTCTTTGACTGCTGTTTTTGGCTCTTCCCTGGTTATTGTGAGTATCCTTGCAATTGTCCTGCGGATTATCCTGAGTCTTCCTGGGTTTTCCGGGCGTGTTCCGCTTGATACATGAGCGCGTTCCCTGCTGAGCTCACTTCGAAGATCCTTCAGCTTGGACCCGAGTTCTTTTTGGTTCATTGCCCTTATTTCAGATGATTTAAGAATCGCCACTGTATTCACTTCCCCTCAGTTTTATTTGCAGTCTTTTTTGAAGGTTTTTTTTCTTCTGTTGGTGACTCTTTTTTTGCAGCTTTTGTCTCTGCTTTCGTTTTCGCTGCTGCCGGCTTTTTTGAAGCACTCTTGGCTTTGGATTCTTTTCCTTTTGAATCTTCAGCTTTTTTATCTTTTTTTACTGTTTTAGTCTCTTTTGATTTTACTTTCGTTTCTACTACTGCCGGTTTTTCCGCTTCGGCGATTTTTGCTTCAGCAACTTTTTCAACTGCCTTATCTTTTTCAGCTTCCTGCTCTGCTGCTTTGTCAGCTTCCGGTTTTACTGCTTCTTCTGATTCTACAACCGCTGTAACTCCTTCTTCTGCAACAGCTTTTTCTCCTTCACCAGTTTCGGCTGCCAGAGGCTTTTTCTTGAACATTTTTTCTGCTTGTTCAACCGACTTTACTTCGTCTTCAACAATGCTGTCAATGTTTATTATCTTGTTTGCCTTGATGATTTCTTTGAGATTTATCTTATCTGAAAATACCACGTCAGGAGGTACAATTTTTACCGTGACTCCGATGGCGCCTGCTTTCGGAAGGGCTGTCGAGGTAGCAATTTTCACTAGCTTCGCGGTATCGCCTGCTTTTTTCATGTAACCCGCACCGACACGTTCCACTCTTGACTTGCCTCCTTTCCCGACAATTTTTCCCGAAACAACAACTTCCGTTCCAAGAGCTCCCGCCTGAATGATCGACTTGACAGTGCGGTTCAAAACCCTGCGCCATTTCATGCCCCTTTCAAGCTGGCCTGCAATCACGTTTGCCATTATCTGCGGGTCAAGTTCTTTTTTGCCAAGTTCGGCAATTTCAACTTGCGGGTTTTCAATCCCTCTTTTCTCGATTTCTTCAGTGAGCTGTTGTATGCTTGCTCCTTTTCGTCCTATAACAAGCCCGGGTCTTTCAACCTTGAGCACCACTCTTGTTACAAGAGGCGTTTTTTTTATTTCAACTCCTGAAAAGTTCGCTGACTCAAGTTTTCTTGTGAGCCATTTTGTCAGTTCAACCTGCTTAATTGAGTTGTCAATAAATTTTCTTTCAATCAAGTTATTCACCTACCACCAATTCAACGTTGGTGTACTGTCTTATCTGGCCGCGCCATTTTCCTTTCGGCTGCCTTCTGAACCGCGAGTCACCCTGTGATGAAATTGCGCTGATTATCTTCAGTGATTCAACGTCAAGTCCCTTGTAGTCCGCATTTGCTTCCGCGTGGGAGATTATCTCCTTTATCTTTTTTGACGCCTTAAACGGATACCTTCCGTGTTTCCAGCCCTTGCCTTTCCTGTGGCCGGTTTCAAGGAAAAATCTCCTGAACGGGACATGGATCTTTTTTTCCATGACATCGTCAAGAAACTTTTTTGCACCCTCAAGTTTCATTCCCTGAATTTCCCTGCATATCTCAACGCAGTGTTTCCGTGAGAGGTCAAGGTTTCTTCCAAGAGCTTTTGCAGTGTGCTCAGGGTCAATTCCTTCAAATGTGTAATTTGTCTTAACCATTTTTTCACCTTTATCTCACTGAAACGTGTTTTGTTGACCTTGTTGCTCCGATTCCCGGTCCGCTGTGTGAAACACGTCCTCTTGTAATTGAAAATTCCCCCAAAAAGTGACCAACCATCGGGAGTGTGACTGGAACATCCGTGTATTCCTTGCCGTTGTAAACCGAAATTGTCAAACCCACCATTTCAGGCAGAATCACTGTGTCCCTTAAGTGAGTCCTTATTTTTTTCCCTGATTTTTTGTTTTCCCTTATTTTTGAGAGCAGTTTTTTGTGTGATTCATCCATCCGGATCATTGAACGCCTTGCCCTTGAAGGAAGAACATTTGCGAGTTCTTCTGAAGTGAGACCAAGAAGGTCATCAAGATTCATTCCCCTGTATTTGAATTCTTTTCTTGCCATAAGATTACCTCTTTCTTCTTCCGGTTCGTTTTGCCGCAATGTGCCCGACTTTTTGTCCCGGAGGTGCATGCCTGCTTACTGTGGTTGATTTTCCTGCGTGGTGGCCTGTTCCGCCGTGCGGGTGCGACACCGGGTTCATTGCAACTCCCCTGACTTTCGGGAACCTTTTGTTTCTTGCTTTCATCTTGTGAAATTTTGCACCTGCTTTAAGCATTGGTTTTTCTGTTCTTCCCCCGCCTGCGGCGTTTCCGATTGTCGCCCTGCAGTTCGGGTGGAATGTCTTGAATTTTCCTGACGGAAGCTTTAAAGTGATTTTGTTTTCTGATTTTGAAACTACGTATGCAAATGCCCCTGATGATTTGATTGTTTTTCCACCGTCTCCGGGAGTGTTTTCAACATTGAAGAGTGGAATTCCTTCCGGAACTGATTTTAAGGGGAGTATGTTTCCAACATCTATCTGAGACTGTGTTCCAATCTGCAGCAACTGCCCTGCACAAAGGCCTTCCGGCGCAATGACAAACGAAACTTTATTGTCTTCGCACAAAATCTTTGCAAGAGGCGCTGTTCTTGAAACGTCATTCACAAAGTCAATGACTTCTGCCTGCACAACCCCCTCTTTTTCTTTTTCACTGTAAGTCGGATATTCTGAAGTAAACTTAAACCTATGGTCAGGGGTTCTCCACGCCGGGCTCCCGCGCCCCCTCCTTTGAACCCCGAGCCTTTTACCCATCTAGATCACTCCGAGTCTTGAAGCAAGGTCTTCTGCTGAAAATTCAGGCGCTATTTTGACGTATGCCTTTTTCTTTCCCTTGAAGTCAACCATTGTGTTTATCCCTTCAACTTTTACATTGTATAACTCTTCAATCTGGTGCTTTATTTCCGTCTTGTTAGCGCGATTGTCCACAATAAACACTATTTTGTTTTCCTTTTCTATGAAATTCACTGCCTTTTCTGTCAGGAGCGGATATTTGACTACTTCATTTGATTCCATGTAAAACACCGTTAAACCCCAAACAATCCTTTCGAAAGCTCTTCAATCGAAGCTTCAGTCCAGACAACAAGTCTTCCAGGCACGGTTCCCGGCGCAAGGATATCTGCGTTTAACTGGCTTACTTTGATTACTTCAACGCCGGGGATGTTTGATGCTGCTTTTCGGACATTTCCGTTGTTTGCAACGACAATCAAGGCGGATTTTTTTGTCTTGTATTTTCTGCCTCTTGTTTTTCCCCTTCCCGCGCGGATTTTTCTTGACTGCGCGCGTTCAAGGTCTTGTGATAACCCGAGTTTTTCAAGAATTGCTGAAAGTTCTTTTAAATTGTTCACTGATTCTATTTTGTCTTCAACTATAATTGGAAATTCAGTGCCTTTTGAAACTTTGTGGCCTCTCAGTTCAACAAGATCTTTCCTCATTGTTGCCGCAATCGCAGACCGTATTGCATAAAGCCGTTCTTTTTTGTTGATCCGCTCGCGAAGTATTTTTGTCACTTTCGGCGGGTGCGCTGCGCGTCCCCCAACTGACTGCGGGACAATCCTGACGTTTCCAAGCGCCGGACCGTTGTGGATTCTCGGAAGTCTCGCAAGACCCCTGTTTATCCCCTGTCCGTAAGCGCGTCGTCTTCCGACGTATCTCGCGGTCGTTTTCAGTCCCGCCCGCACATCAGTCCCTTTTGCCTGAAATGATGCGCTTTGGGTCGCAAGAACAGCTCTTTTTATTAAGTCAGAGCGAACCGGTGTTTCAAACTGCAACGGGAGCTCGACTTTTTTAAGCTCTTTGCCTTCAATTGAATAAACGTTTGCTTTCATTTCATACACCTTGCTGCGATGAAGTTGATATGTTTGTTATTTCCCCGATTTTAAGGAAATCAACTTTTGGATGCCTGATTGCTTTTCTCAAGGCGATAAGTCTTTTTTTCGGTCCCGGTACTGATCCTGCCACAAGAACATACTTGGAGTTTACTTCACCGTATTTTACCAGGCCACCTTTCGGGGTTATTTCCTTGCCGTCTTCGCCTATTTTTATGAGTTTTTTGTTTAGTTCTGTCCTGTTGAAAAAACCCATCTGTCCCGCCATCGGAACAGTCCACAATATTTTTGCAGGGTGCCATGGGCCGACCGAACCGATGTGCCTTCTTTTTTTGGTCGCTTTCGGCCTCTGGATTGTTATCCCCCACCTTTTTACAGGCCCTTGGAATCCTTTTCCTTTTGTGACTGCTTTCACGTCCAAAAACTCGCCTTCGCTGAACACATCGGAAGCGTTTATTTCTTTTCCAAGCATGTCTTTTGCGTAGTTAAATGCTTCTTCAATGCTTCCACCGACACCTATTTCACCAAGTTCCGGTGTTTTTTTGATTTTTGCCTGTTTGGGCTGCGTGTAAACAATCAGCCTTAGTTCGTCTGCGTCTTTAAGCAGTTGTTCCATTTTCTTTATTCCAAAGTCAGCGTCTTCTGGTTGGTTTGCCTTGCCATCTGCTTCCTTTGTCTTGTCATCTGTTTCTTTGGCTTTCAAAGCTTTTTTGTCTGCTGTTTTTGGAAGAATTATTTTTCTTGCAAGTTCTTTGTTCAGATTTTTTGCCCAGGTTTCTGCCAGCGCGTTTATCCCGTACCTGCCTTTCGATTGCGAGTAAAGCCTGATTCCGGCAACTTTCATTGGAGGGCATTCGATTATGGTTACTGGAATTTGTATTTCCTGCCCAAACTTGGGGGATTTTGCTTTTTCGCTCACTGCATGCAAGTGAGTCATCCCTGCCTTGTACCCCATGAACGCAAGCGGTTTTGCGTCCGCTGACTTTGGGTAAGTGGAAATCGTGGAATAAATCCTTTTCGCTTTTTTTCTCGGGCTGAACCCAAGCGATCCTGATCTTGGCTGGTTAATTTCAGGCATAAAAACACCAAATAATTTTCATTGTAAAATTTAAATCAAAAAAGCAACCCTAAAGGTTGTTTTTCAAATATTCTCTTAATCCGGTCAAATCTAAAATCCAAAGATTCAACACGGTTGCAGAATTCAAAAAAACATCAGCGGTTAAAGAAAACAGGTGCATGCATTTGCAATATGGCAAGTGTACATGTTAATCTCACACTAATATCAATTTATATCCAACACAAGCAGCTTTTACACTGATTGCATACTATTTATCACGTTTTTGTTTAATAAATGTGATGATTTTCAGGTCAAATACTGACTTTAACTTAAATTTGTATTCATCACTCTTTAATATACTCATTTTATATTTAAAAAGGTTATGCGAAAATTGATTGCGAAAATTGATCCGGCTGTTCCAGCATTATCCCTTGGCAACGCCCATTGGCTTGAGCTTCACTACTTTTCTTGCAATTCCTGCCAGTTCAACTGATTTTACCACTTCGTCTATGTCTTTGTATACTTCAGGCGCTTCTTCTGCCAATACTGCCGGTGACATTGCGCGAACATATTGCCCTTTGCTGGCAAGCTTTTCCCTCACGTCAAACCCGCTGAATTTTTGCTTTGCGGCGTGCCGCGACATGATCCGCCCTGCCCCGTGGCAAGTGCTTCCGAAAGTCTCTTGCATTGCGGTTTCTGTACCGACCAGGATGTAAGATGCGGTTCCCATGTCCCCGGGAATTATCACAGGGTGACCTGTTTTTCTGTATGCCTGAGGGATTTCTTTTTTTCCCGCTGCAAAAGCACGGGTCGCGCCTTTCCTGTGAACCTGCAGTTTTTTTGTTTTTCCGTCTACTTTGTGCTCTTCAATTTTTGTAATGTTGTGGGCAACGTCATAGGTCAGGTTCATCTCAAGGTCTTCCGCACTCCTTTCAAATACTCTTTCAAACACTTCCCTTATCCAGTGAGTTATTATCTCGCGGTTGCAGAAAGCGTAATTCACCGCGCATTTCATTGCTGAAAAGTAATCCTGCGCTTCGTCACTGTGTATCGGTGCGCATGCCAGTTGCCTGTCAGGCAATTTTATGTCATACTTGGAGGCCGCTGATTCCATTGCGTCAAGGTAATCGCTTGCAACCTGGTGCCCGAACCCCCTCGAACCGCAGTGAACCATCACCGCAACCTGGCCTTCTTCCGTGAAACCAAAAACCTGCGCTGTTTTTTGATCGATTATTTCTTCAACGCGCTGGATTTCAAGAAAGTGGTTTCCACTCCCGAGAGTTCCAAGTTGTGGCAGCCCCCTCCCCATTGCTTTTTGAGAGCATTTTTCAGTATCCGCGCCTTCCATACAACCGTTTTCCTCAATGTGTTCGGTGTCTTTTTCAAAGCCGTACCCGTTTTCAACTGCCCAGCCGGCGCCCATTGCAAGGACTTCTTCAAGCTGCGAATTTGAAAGCCTCAGCCTTCCTTTTGACCCGACTCCCGAAGGGATATCCCTGAAAAGCAAGTCAATGAGTTCTTTTAATTTCGGCTTGAGTTCTTTTTCAGTAAGGTTTGTCTGGATTGCCCGCACCCCGCAGTTTATGTCAAAACCGATTCCTCCCGGTGAGATTACACCACCCTCGTTTTCGTCAAAAGCAGCGACTCCCCCTATCGGAAACCCGTATCCGAAGTGAATATCCGGCATGGCCATGGCCCTCATCTGAATTCCCGGCAGGCATGCGACGTTTTTTATCTGCCGAAGCGCTCCTTCTTCAACCGACTCTATGACTTGCTTTGTGCCATAAAACCTTGCCGGAACGTTCATGTCCCCTGTTTTCGGAATTTCCCATATTGCCTCTGTTATCTGTTTCATTTCCTGTTGCATGATGACCACCCTGCTGTTTAATCCGGACACGCTGCCTAATCCGGATATATTGCCTTGTTCAATTCAATAAATGTCAAACGTCAAGTATTATTTTAACTGTGTATCCCTCGCCTTCTTTTTTTATTTCAAGTCCGTAGTAACTGACTGCTTTTATTTCCGATGATATGCAATGCTTTTCCTGGTTTATTTTTTCTCCAAAAGCGCTTCCGAAAAGCTCAAAATTGTTGTTTTCTTTGCGTGTTATTTTCACTGCGAACCTGTTGAAAACCAAAAACTTTGACTCGCTTGCGTAAAGCAATTCTGAAAGCCAGTCGTGAAGCAGTTTTTCAGGCGTTGTTGCCGAAACATTGATTTTTTCCTCAATTCCATCCCACACAAGCTGCGGCTTGACCAGCACTTCAAAAACAGCTTTCGCTGACTCTTCAAACAGTCCTTCAAGGGTTTTTCCTTTTGCTTTAAACATCACGTCTGCCGTGTGTTCCAGGAATGTGTAAGTTGCCATGTTAACTATATATGAACACAGGTTCAAAAATAAATGCGTTTTTAAGCGCAAACAAGAAAAAAAGACAAAAGGCGCCTCGGGAAGGACTCGAACCTTCGACTTTACGGTAGCTGCTGTTAAAAACAATAACAGCCGTACGCTCTACCAACTAAACTACCGAGGCACAAATAGGTATTATAACACAGCCAATGCAGTTGCATTGACATTCATAATATTGTTTTTTGTTTTTTTAAATGTTACTTTGAAACCCGTAACTTTTTTCCGGATACCGCAAGTTTTTGTCGGACATTAAAAACACAATTGTTCTTGTGGATTTTTACACTGTTTTTTCACGGTTTTTCAAGGAGCTTTTTTTGACTTTTTCGCGCAGTTTTTCTATTTGTTTTTCCTGCGCCATTTTCATGAGTTCAAACGGCGTGTTCTCTGCGAAAAGAACCGGGTATCTCGGTTCTTCAAACTTGAACCACCGGACCATGTCTTTTACAGAACGCTCTGCTCCCTCTTCTATTTTTGTGTCCGCGTGGTCTGCAGCCATCACTATGAGTGATTCGATTGAACTTCCGCGCCCGCCTGCTATATCTATGACTTCTTTTGGAAACTGCCTCGAGTAAAGTTCTGCTGCCACAAGCGAGTCATGGAAAGCCCCTATCTGGTATTTTCTGCTGGAAAATTCCCCTGTGTTTGTCTTGTCGTATGTCACGTGCTTCAATACGTCGTGGAGTAAAGCGCCCGCAATAACAAAATCTTTGTTGACTTTGGCGCCGTATACTTCCTCAACAATACCCACAAGGCTGAGGGCTATTTTTGTCACCGCAAGCGTGTGGTCAACAAGCCCCCCGCAGTAAGTGTGGTGAATTGCAACTGACGCCGGAGCTTCTTCAAAAGACACGTTTGAAGGCTGGTATTGAAAATGGATTGGCGTCGGGTTTTTTATAAAGTCTTCAACCTGTTTTTGAAGCTGCTTTTCTTTTATCTGCTCTGCAAATTCAAACAGTTTTTGCATTTTGCTGTTTTCTTTCATGCTACTCACACCTTTTTTAAAAACAGTCGAATGCTTAACAAAAACACAATTTTTGACAAAAAACAATCAAACAAATCATTCAAAAGTTATCGCGTCAACCGGACACACTTCACTGCATTTTTTGCATCCTTTACAGTCATCCGGATTTACGACTTTTGCTTTTCCGTCGACAAGGTCAAGAACTTTTAAAGGACAGGCAACGACACATGCGCCGCACCCTATGCACAAATCTTCATCTATTTTTGGAAGCATTTTTTCACTCTCCTTTTTTTAGTATTTCAAGATATGCTTGTGAAATACAAAATAATAAACTCATTTAATAATCTACTCAATTTAATAATCTACTCAAATTAATAATCTACTCAAATTAATAATCTACTCAAATTAATAATCTACTCAATTTAATAATCTACTCAATTTAATAA
>JAGGVJ010000017.1 GCA_021158055.1 Candidatus Iainarchaeum sp.
ACGTATGAGTTTCTTTCAATCGCACCTGCGAAAGCAGTGTCAACCCTGACTTTTCCTGAAAGAACTCCGTCAAAGTCAGTGTCGTCGTTTTCAGCAACGACTTCCTGCGCGACAACTGTGTCGCCCTGGCTCAAAATCATGTAGACTTCGTCGTTTCCGCCAATGTATGTCGGCTGAATATCAGTTATTTCAAGAGTGTAACCCTCAACTTCAATTGTCTGGCCGACTGCCATGTGGTTTGCTTCCTTGGTTTTGACAAGTTCAACCTTCTGGTCTTCAACGTCAACGGAAGTCACGATGTAAGTATCTCCAAGGAACGGAATTTCAATGTCTGAAATATCGTCCTTGTCCTCGTCAAAGTGCACGAGACCGTCCTGCGAGAACTCGACTGTGTATTCAATGTCGTTCTTGCCGATTGACATTGCAAGGTTCTGAATGTCCTCGTCAGTGTCATACTCGACATCCGCTTCAACCACTGTGACAGATTCCTCGATGTCCATCTCAAGGTCTTCCTCGTCCCCGTCGTCATCGTAGTCGACAGTGTATTCGTAGTCATCTACTTTGTTGAGACCGTCGAAATCACTTGGATCAGCTGTTATGTTCTCAAATTCGCTGTCTCCGCTTCCGTCGTCGTTGTCAAAATCGTTGTCGTCAACACTATTGATTTGGGCGTCGTATGTCTTTCCGTCGACAACAATCTGTTCGTCTGCTTCGGTTGACAGGTCAACGAGTTTGTCTGTGACTGTCGGGTCAGAAACTGTTACGTCTCCGACTTCAACGTCTCCAGTTGCTGTAACTGTCATTGTCTGTTCTTTCCATGCAAGGTTTGCAATGGTTGCAGCAATGTTACCGGCAACGACTGCGTCAGAAGCTGCTGCGTCAGCACCAACAACGACAACTGCGTTCGGTTCCATGCTATCTTTATAAAAGAAGTTCTTGTTCAACCCTGCATCCACCTGTGCAAACGCAGTAGCAGCTGTTGCACCCAAAAGTGCGGCACCTACTCCGGCTGAAATCAACCTCTTTACATTTATTGATCTCATATGGTTTTCACCTCATACATCCTATCATAAACAAAGCCAGTTTACACTACTGACTCACTTTTATGAAAGACTAATTGTATTTATATATCTTTCGGTAAAATAAGGGCACAGCAACCGCCTTTCTAACGATATTTGTTGAAACAACTTACTGCTATTGTCGTATATCCCCATGTCATTACCTAAAAAATCACAAGCATGAATATAATCAAGTCAAAAGCGCATCAAGTTAACAAAAAAGCCAGGTTAACCGCAAAAAGCCTTAAGCATTAAAAATCCACACCTGCAAAATACAAGATATAATAAAAATAACGAAAAATTCAAGCAAAAAACTCAGGCAAAATACACTAAAAATTCAAAGTACGCCTAAAAACAAGCTAATGCCTCTTATCCATACCTTCTTTTAATCAACCTTAAAAAGTTTTTTGTTGAACTCGTCAATTTCTTTCTGGTTTTTCATTTTCAGTATATAACTGGTATATGAATGAACCATTTCACTCACATCCATCAGTATATCTTGCGCTTCACCCATATTTAAATTAATCTGTTGCGGGTGAAGAACCTCCACCACCGACGGTCCCGTGGCAAACAGCAAAGCCAGAACTTTCCTCATTGAAACAGCCACAAACACCACGTCCATGTATGCGTTGTAAACCCCATCAACCTCCTCCACGTCAGCTATCTCACACTTTTCAACGACAATTTCGCGGTCGTCATGCATCCTTTTTTCAATTCCCTTTAATTTTTCAACAATCAGCGCCTCAGACGTGCTCTGGCCCTCGATTATGAAATTGATTTTTATCCCCTCAACTTCAAACTCGTGAACAGGCCCGGGACCCGACTCATCCCCAACCACTGCTTTTTTTATGGATTCCTTGAGGCGGTATTTTGTGGGGTGGCCGAATTTGTCAATTGTTTTCGTCTTGATCATGCTTTTCAGTTCAGAAAGAAGAACATTGCCGTTCACATCAAGTTCCTGCTGGAGCTCCATCACGGTTTTTGGGCCGTTAAGCAAAATCATCGCTATTTTTCTTTGAATATCAGAAAACAATCAAACCACCAAACAATGCACATGACCACCGAAACAAAACAATGCACGTGACATGATAATAACACAACATTATATGATACACAATCTAATAATAATAATATCATAAACCAGTCTCATTTGCCTTATCTTAACTATTTATTCATTTTATCTTAATTATAACTATCTTTGTTTTTTCTTATTATACAGAGTAACATCTCACAATTAACATCTTACAATACTTTTTAGTTATATTAAAAATAATAAAAAATATATTTACAAAACTAAAATCCAAATTTTTTACTGAATTAATCAATGATTTATCTTGTGAACCTTTTTTTTTATCATGAATATGAAAAAGCTGTAATTTAGAACTATCATACCTATAAATGATTCTATATTTTTCAATACGTTCTTCAAAACAATTTTTAAGAACATTTTTTAAAGGTTTACCAAGTTCTGGATTTTCTTTTATTTTTTCAATTTTTTTTATTATTTTCTCCTTTGCACTGTTATCTAATTTACTAAGTTGTCTTTCAAATTTTTCAGTCCACTCAACCACTCTATTTGACATGTGCTCATAAACCCACACTTTTTCTTAAATCCTCGATTGTGCCGCTTTTTAAATTACCCTCTTTTAATTCTTTATAAGACTGCCAAAACTCTGCATCGCAAAATAGCTCTAAATCATCATCAGTTAAAGAATCAAAGAGGTCTTTATTAACAGATTCAATGTTTATGATAAATAACTCTGAATTTTCTAAAACACTAAGCAAGCATTTAGAAACCGTTTGTAATATACCATCTACTTTATCTCCGATAAATCTAAATGCAGAAAGCATCTGTTCTTCTACTTCCAGCGTATTCAATATCGCTAATTCCAAATTGACCTTATTGTTCATTTAACTCACTCAATTCCACTGCTATTCCTTTAAGTTCATTCCCTAATCTTATTTTATCATCCGCAGTTAATGCCTCATCTTTATACCTATTTATCACAAGACCAAGTTTCATTATAACCCCTAAAATTGTAGTTGCTTCTTTAGGCGGTAATTCTGATATCAAATCATTTATGCGGGATGGGTTCGTCTTTATACTACTTATCATTTCTGAATAATCGGGGTCTTTTTTTTCCATATCCCCCAAAGCTATCAATACATCTCCAGAACTGCTTATTAACTTTGAAAAAGATTTATTAACGACAACCAAATCTTCTTTCTTAAATTTTTTAATCATATTAAAACCAAATCATTTTTATGAACTGTTTGTTATAATCTTAAATTATATACTATGATTATATACTATATATCCTTTTATCCTTTTCTTTATTTTTATTATTTTTCTAAATAACACAACTAATCAACCCACCACTTGTTTATATCGGTTTTTAGGTTCACTCCAGAAAACTTAACTCTTAACTGCCCATGAAAAAAGCACATATTTATAGCTATTCCGACAAACTTATTACATGCTTGAACTTCAAACCACTGCACTCATCATGCGTGCCGCAATACTTGCAACAGGCACAAACACTGCAGAAAACGCCGCGGAAACAAGCGCGGCAGATTTGGGGACACAGGCAATCCATTCCCTCCAGCAAAACTGGATGGTGCTGGTTATCGGAATCGCCCTGATAGTGGGTGCAGTGATACTCTGGCACGTAATGAAAAACCTGATCGGAAACCTTGTGCTCGGGTTAATCGCCTTTGTGATAATCAAATTCTTATTCGGAATACCTCTTCCGTTCGGCGCCACACTGCTTGTGACAGCGATTTTTGGCCTTGCGGGAATAGGGGTCATGCTTATACTCTGGTGGCTCGGGATAATCCCTTCAGCACCATAACGCCATTTGACACGTAACGCCATTTGACACGTAACGCCATTTGACACGTAACGCCATTTGACACGTAACGCCTTTCGACACCGCGAACAAGCCACGACTTACATCACAAACAAATCACGTTTTTATATTCACTTCTGAAAGGCACTTTGTGCATTTGCCGTCTTTCACGTTTCTTACGACTGCCCTGAAAGTATCCCTTTCAACAAGCAGTTCCCCGCACACAGGGCAAAACGTGTGCTGTTCCACGCCAGGCACGTTCCCGACATACACATATTTGAGGCCTGCCTGCCCTGCAATGTCACGCGCATGCAAAAGAACATCTTTGGAAGTGGGAGGCACGTCAAGCATGCGGTACACAGGGAAAAAAGCCGAAAAATGAAGGGGGATATCCGTGCTTACGGACGCGCAAAATTCCGAAACAAACTTCAGGTCAGCGTCGGAATCATTTTTTGTGGGAATGATTAGGTTTGTTACCTCAACGTGGACTCCTGCCTCAAAAAACCGCTTTATGTTATCCAAAACCGGCTGCAGACGAGCGTTTCCGCATATGTCCCTGTAAAACTTGTCGCTTCCCTTCAAATCAATGTTTATGGCATCAAGGAAAGGGATAATCGCCTCGGCTGCCTGCGAAGACATAAAGCCGTTTGAGACAAACACAGTGAAAAGCCCTTCTTCTTTGGCCAGTTTCGAGCACTCGAAAGCATACTCGAAAAAAATCGTCGGCTCGGTGTAAGTGAACGCAACCCCCTCGCACTTGTTTTGCAAAGCAAGCCTTATTAAATCATGACAACTGACAGTCGGCAGGTCAAAGTCTTCCGGGGAAGCCTGGCTTGATTCGTAATTCTGGCAGTGAAGACAGCTCATGTTGCAGCCCACTGTCCCAAGGCTCAACACTCTTGAACCGGGATAAAAATGAAACAACGGCTTTTTTTCTATGGGGTCGACCTGCAAAGGAAGCGGGTGCTCAAAAGTCAAGGCATAAAGGGTTCCGCTGCGGTTCTCGCGCACGCGGCAAAACCCGCGCTTGCCCTCGGGAATGAGACAATTCCGCCGGCACAACTCACACTGGACCGCGTTTCCGTCAACGCGCCTGTAAAACATCGCCTCTTTCAATAAATCCCCTTCTTCTGCCATTTACTGCACACCCCGCAAAAACATTTCTTTCAAAACAAAACTTATTTTTTTTCAAACTCAAACAACGACTTCTGCTCACCGGAACCGTCATTCATGCCCCGGGCAGGTGCCTTGTCTGTGTCAAACTTTAAATAACCGTACTTTCCCCCGCCACCGGGAACAATCACAATTTTCCCCTGCCTGAAAAGCCTTATGACTTTCGCAACCAACGGGTCAATCTCCGCAATTTTTTCAGGCTCCGCGTCAACAAGCACGGTAATCTCGTCCCCGAACCCTGAAACGATCGTCTGCCAAATCTCCTTTACTTTCTTTGATGCCTGGTCAGAAACACCTCTTGACAACGCGATTATTTCAGTCAAAGTTGCAATGTGAAGGTAAGGCGGCCTGTGGGAAGGACTCTTTGAAACCGCTTTCGCGCCCCCGCCGACTTCTATTGCGCGGTCAAGCACTCCCTTCTTTATCCTTTTTTTGCATTTGCTGCACTGCCATTTAAGCGAAGACGCCTCCACAAAAGAGTAATGCGCGTAACACGAATTGCATGCGCTCTCATGGTATTTCCCAAGCCTTTCGTCAAGGCCGACATTTAAAGTAACCCTGTTATCCCCTTTCCTCTTCAATGCTTTTTCAAGCTCGCAAAAAGTGGGCTCCCGCATCTCTATCCTGTTGAACTCCCTTCCAAGCCGGGACGGGAAAGGAGAATGGCAGTCAGAGTTGGTTAAAAAAGTAAACCTTGAAAGCTCGGGGATGTAATCCGCAATGAAAGTGTCTGCGGAAAGGCCAAGCTCGATGAAATGCACTTTGTCAAAGTATTCCTTGTAGCAGTCCTTTATGGAATCAAACTTCGAGTACACGGAAAAATAAGGGGTGAAAACGTGCGCGGGCCCGATTAACCCGTTTGCGTCAAGAACCATCTCGGCTATTTCAACTGAAGCAGCCCGCACTTTCGGTCTCCCGTCAGCGTCAATATCTTTGCATCTTTTTGAAACCATCTCGCGAAGAGAATCAACACTCGAGAAATCAGGGAGAAAAACCACGTGGTGAACCCTGTTTGAATCCTCTATTTCTGTCTGGAGAATGAAATCAATTTCTTTAAAGGAAAACCTGCCCCCTTCAGCCTCAAGCAGATTTTTCGCGTTTTCAAGCCACTTGCCGTGGATTATGTCGCCTGTCCCGATGACATCAATTCCTTTTTGCTTCGCACCCACTGCAAGAGCAGGAAAATCCATTGCAGGAGAAGTTGCACGCGCGTATTTTGAATGAATATGCAAATCGCAGTCAAATTCCACTAAATCACCAAATGACAAATGTCTTGGAGCAATAAATAACTGACTGGAAAAACAATGGCTGAAAAATGCTGATTCAAAGCTGATTCAAAAACACAGCACAATCACGCAAGCTCCACGTTGTACTTCCAACTGCACTTTTCGTTTGCAGGAATGCACGCCTGAATGTTGTAAACCCCGAGTGGGACTTCAACAAACACCTGCCCGCCTGTGCCTGTGAATGGGCCAAACTCTTCGGAATCGCTTACCCTCACTGCCTCTGCAGTGACATCGCCTGAGTAAGGAGCCGAACAATCGGTTACAGTTATTTTGAACTGGGAATAATAACTCACGTCCCACGAATCCAAAGACGGAGTGCTTCCCGAAGTGAAGTTCGCCCCCAGTTTTATTGGGATATCCCCAATACTTTCTGAAATATTTTGTCCGTTTTGAATATCTGAAATCAAAATCGAATCATCTGACGCTTTCAAGACATCAACAGTCAGCGTTGAGTTTCCCGGAGTGGTCTTTGAAAAAGTCACGACACCCCACTTGCT